>CAYUEH010000312.1:0-6770 GCA_964442465.1 uncultured Laspinema sp.
TAAAGGGATTCCTTTATAATAGATGGGAATCGGTGCTTCTCGAATATAAGGAATATCTCGCTGTTGAAACTCGATTTCTAAGGCATCTTTATAAACAATCTCTAAGAACCCGGGTCCCAACTCCCGATGCACTTCTTGCGCTGCGCCAATAATCTGATAAGTTTGCTCCTCA
This sequence comes from uncultured Laspinema sp., assembly GCA_964442465.1. Lineage (GTDB taxonomy): Bacteria > Cyanobacteriota > Cyanobacteriia > Cyanobacteriales > Laspinemataceae > Laspinema. Next base: position 173 of record CAYUEH010000312.1, read on the forward strand.
AACAAATAACTCATCAGGAATCCTTTCCTAAAATCATTGGAAAGATTATACCACAGATTACACAGATTGTCACTGAGAAATCAAATCTGTGCAAATCCGTGCAATCTGTGGTTCAAATCCACCCTTTAATTTCCATATCCGTCAAAGGTCTCTCCAATTTCATATATTCACTTTTGGACGCTTCGAGGATATGTTTCATCATCACGGGTTCGTTAGCATCAGCGGCAATAAAGGCGGAGTTTAAAGCAATATTGCGGATGTTTCCTCCAGCGACGTTGAGTTTACCGAGTTTGGGATAGTTTAAGCCTTCGGTTGGGGTTTGTTTGGGGAAGATGCGTCGCCAAATTTCTTCCCGTTGATTGGCGTCGGGGAAGGGGAATTGAATGACGAAGCGGATGCGGCGGAGGAAGGCTTGGTCTAAGGAACTTTTGAGGTTGGTGGTGAGGATGGCTAATCCTCGATAGGCTTCCATGCGTTGCAGGAGGTAGGCGACTTCGATGTTGGCATGGCGATCATGGGAGTCTTTGACTTCGCTGCGTTTGCCAAATAAGGCGTCGGCTTCGTCGAAGAGGAGAATGGACCCGCCTGCTTCGGCTGAGTCGAAGACTCGGCGCAGGTTTTTCTCAGTTTCGCCAATATATTTACTAATGATGGAACTGAGGTCGATGCGATATAGATCCAGGTGCAGTTCTTGGGCGATAATATCGGCAGCCATTGTTTTACCTGTACCACTGGCACCGGCAAACAGGGCGGTGATGCCTAATCCTCGGCCACTTTTGCCGCCAAATCCCCAGGTTTCGTAAACTTTGGCCCGTTGTCGCACATGGGCGATGATTTCTCGGAGGGTGTCTCGTTGGATGTCGGGGAGTACGAGGTCCTCCCACTGACTACCGGATTCGATGCGTTGGGCGAGGTCTTCCATGCGCGATCGCGCCTGGATGCGGCAAGTCTCCCACAGTTGGCTGCCAAAGTCGTTGCCGTTGTCTGTGGCAATCTTGTTGGTGCCTTTGGTTTTGAGGCAAGCAGCACGGATGGCGGGAGCGCTGAGGCTAAAATGGGAGACTAAGGTTTCAATGTGACCGTTTAAGCTGGCTGCCGTTGGACCCAGAGTATTTATCCAGAGTTCCCGTTGTTCCTGGGATGAGGGTTGTTCGACTTCAAAGGTAATTAAGGGACGTTGCCGGGGATGGCGGCGATCGCGACTGGTAATCAGTAAGGGATTATCGTAGTTTTCGATAATTCGGGCGATCGCACTTTCGCGGGCCACATCATTGCTATCCACTTCATCACAGTCTAATAGCAAGGCGCTGTTATTTAAAAATGCTTCTCGTTCCCATAACCGCATCAATTCGGTAATTTCCCCCAAGGCGATGGGAATGACATCCCCTGCCATGACGTGCAGATTCCAACCGATCGCACTACAAACAGCCGAGGCGATCGCCCGCTTACTGGCGACATCACTGCCACATAATTGAACAATCGGCACCTTCCCCAACTCTTCACTCACCAACATTCCCGCCACCTGTTCCGCCAACTGGCGATGGGACCCACATAAACGGTCCATTTCCCCAACCTGGATGGGGATACGGGAGACTGCTGCCACCAACCGTTCATCGGGATGTTCTATCCCGACTAAATAGTGCAACACCCGTTCATCAATTCTCAGGGGACTCTGGGTCAAAGCATTCCCCACGCCAATCTCAATCAATCGCCACCGCCGCAATGCTCCCACTGGAGTCAGTGCCATCCAATTCGGTGACGGCAAGACATCTAAAGCGAGAGTAAAGGTCGGATATTGAGCTTGAGCATCCCCTTGAGCAGTGGCACAGAGGTTTCCCCAAGTGCCATCCAGTTCCATCCCAGCGCATAACAACAAGATATCTCGCTCAAACGCCGATAACCCAAAGCGATCGCCCAGTTCGTCTAAACTCGGAGGCGTCTGCAAATCCCAACCCCTTGCCTGTTCCTTAAGCGAAAAGAATTCTGCTGTATCAAATTCCGCCTCTGGATTCAGGCGTTGGATGTGAATCTGTAAATAGGAACGAACCCGGGCGATCGCCGCCATCAAATACTCTTGATTGGCGATCGACCAAGTTTTAGTCGGACTCATGTTGACTCCAGACATTTAGCCACCAATTTCTTTAATCAAATTTTCCAAATAACTCTGAGCTTCCTGGGGAGTCATCATCAACGCTTCCCCTTTCCGCAAAATTTCATACTTACCCCCCCGATATCCATGACCCACAATCAACCCCATCTTAACCGCTCGATTCCCCAACTCATTTAACTGATTGATACTCATCATATCAACCTCTTGATTTAGCCGTTTTTTCAAATCTTCTTCATTCATGATGGGGAATTCTTTCCGTTGTTTGTAGTGACGACTTCAGTCGTCTTTCGGGCATTTTGTTGAGAAGAAACGACTAAAGTCGTTACTACGAACGTTGATCCTTGGTCCTTGGTCATCTCAAGCCATCCAATTAATCCTCCCCATCTCTTCTGTGAAAATCAGTGAAATTAGTGGTTAAAAATCTCCCTCACCGAATCACCATCTTAGGCTCATTATACCGATTAAAATTAGGACTATTCGGATCCGAATCCACATTCAGGATACTTTCCGCCCCATCCACCTGTAACCGCACCAAATACTCCCCTGGCTTGACATTTTTAACTGGAATTGTCACCAACATCCCATCCCGATGGCGGTTGGGGGCTTCAAACATATAGGCAGCCGGATTCTGGGTCGATTTTTCATTCAAAACTAACACAATCCGCTGCTGTTTGCCCAGAGTCAAATTGACCCGGACCTTAATTTGAGCCGATCGCACATCTTCGTCCTTTCCTTCCAATTTAGAAACCGTCACCTTCGTCACCACCGGACGTAAAATAAACGGAATCGCATTCGATTCTAAAGTTTGGGAGAATACCGTCGGTTTGGATAAGGTTTGGGTCCCGGTTTCATGAGTGGATTCTCCCCGCCATCCGTTGCCATTTTCTCCCCGAGATTCGGTAGAAACATGATGAATAACTTGTAAACTCTGTACTCCAGCTTTTAAAGAATTATCCGGAGTTGAAGAAAGGGGAACCAATAGCTCAGTTTCGTTGACGGATTGGGGGGTAATTTCTACGCCACTAATCCGCACTTTTGTCTGTTTATTATTGAGGTTTTTGCCGCGAATCAGTAGGATACTATGGGCTAGAATCGGCTCGAATTTTCCTGAACGAGAGACCACTTGTTCCACCAGGGGACGATTGACAAAGGGAATAACGCCACTGAGAGCCCGTTCGCGCACGGGTAACGCTCGGTAAGCGGATTCTTCTCCTTCAATCATCACCACCGTTGCTTTATATACCAAGGAAATACTGTAAGGCGTTTGAAAAAATACCGACCAAACCTTGGATAAATCTTCTAAGGATAAATCCATCGGACTAAAGCAAATTTCTTCAGTTTGGTCCGCTAAATTGGAATCGGTTAAATAGGGATAGCTAGAATCAGCCAGAGTTTCATAAATAGTTTCTCGGGTTAAGGTGGTGCGATCGCTCAAAATTTTCACCACACTGCCTAACAACCGTTGCGGTTCTAATTCCGTTTCATTGCCGTAGAAACTGAGAATATAATGCAAATCTAATGCGGTCCGGGATTTCTTCGCCCCCGCATCTCGGGTACTTCGCATCCGCACCTCTGCATTCTTTTGCCATACGGGATTGAGGGAAACTTGGTACATATAGAGGTTCACCCCTTTTTCAGGAGTCCCGCTGCCTAAATTATTAGGGCGAACGGTAGTGACTCTTGCACCATCTAAATCTAATTGAACAGAAGACTGTAACATCCGTTGTAAACAGGCAGTCACGGTGGCAATAGCCAGATAATTGCTCATAATTATTATGCACTCTGGGCTGATACTAAAATGAAGATTGAGTCTAATAGGTGAATCGGGGTCAACTCATCAGATTGAGTTTAACACAACCCCTGGGTAGATTTTTGATGAAAATCAGGCTGGAATTTTCTGAAGATAACCGATTCAGAGGCAGAGACTGACAAAACTTAAGCAAAGTTTAAATTTTATCCATTTTGGAAAAATTGAGGTAAACTTTTCAGGGATACGGGGGTGTTAGATTAACTTAAAAAAAGGTGCCAATCGAGAGGCGATCGCCCCGGGGTAGTCTCCGATTAAACCGAGTAACTTGTTGCGGATTTAATCGATACCTTGACGAGGAGGCAGTTCCTCCAATAGATGTGTTCCCAGGCCGAATGAGGGAACGAGGAACGTATCAGGATCACCCAAGCGGAGGCGATCGCACCCCATTCACCGGACCCTTGACCCACAGACTTTAAAATTAATAACCCAATGACATCGCCAAATATAAACTCCCCAACTGCTTCTGTGCCAGTGATCACGGACCCTGATGTACTCTTGCAAGCGATGCTGACCAGTTTTAACCAAAGACTGGAAACCGTGGGCGAACTCATTATGCCCGGAGTCCCAGCAATGGGAGAGTATTACCGCCATCGAATTGGGTCCCTATTCGATAGTTTGGCGATCCCGTTCCAAGAAGCGGAACGAAATCAACTCTATCAAATTTTGGACAAAAAGTTAGAAGAAGGATTTGCCTTATCTCCCCATGCGCGCCTCAGACTCAAGTACCATCCGGCAGAACCCCCAAAAACCGGCTTAACCTTTGAATTTTCCGTCTCCGTCTTATCGGATATTGAGGAATATCAGGAGTGGATGAACCAGAACGAACAACCCTGGTTTGGCATGACTCCCGATGCAAAAGTTCTGGAGATTGCCCAGTTAATAGAAGACCCCAAAACTGCCTCAGTTTTGGATATCGGGGCCGCAACCGGACGGAATACCTTGGCCCTGGCGCAACGGGGTCATCCCGTGGATGCCTTAGAATTAGTCCCTCCCTATTGCGATCGCCTCCAACAGATTGCCGAACAAACGGGATTACCCGTCACCGTAACTCCAGGAGATATCTTCAATCCCCTAGTCCGGATGCCCTTGGGACAGTATCAACTGGCGATCGCCACCGAAACCCTCCCCCTGTTTTGCTTCGATCGCGATCGCCTGCGCCTGTTCCTTGTCAAAATCTGTGATGTCCTCCAGACGGGCGGTTCAGTCCTATTTAGCCTCTTTCTCGCCACCGATGACTACGAACCCGATCCAGTCACCCGCCAGATGTCGCAAGTCAACTGGTCCTGCCTGTTCACGCGATCGGACCTCGCCCATGCAATGGCCGGATTGCCCCTAGAACTAATCTCCGATGAGTCCTGGGTCACCTATGAACAAACCCATCGCCCCGAAGAAACATGGCCTCCCCATGAATCCTTCGTCAACTGGGCAACCGGACGGGAATTATTACTCACCCCCCCAGACCAAACCGCAATGGAATTGCGCTGGATACTCTGCAAACGCTTGTAACTGCCCTTGCCATCCTATTATTCCCACCCCGTAATAGTTGTTTCCCAACCCAGATCCAGTCCAATGGATTCTGTCCAAACCCTTGTAAATCCCCATCCCATCATGTATTCCAACCCCGTAATAGTTTCTTCCACCCCTGAAAACCAACCATTGACCGACCCCCCCACCCTGCAACCGGGACCCCTTGCCCAACTCCAGCATCGATTTCAAGGGCGCGGTCAAATCATCATGCCTTGTATCCCCGCCCTCTTGGAACATTACCTCAACTCCATTGCCCAACTCTTAAACGCCCTCGGGCAAACCCTGGACCATGACGGAGTAACTCACCTCTCCCAAAGTCTATGGCGGAAACTTCAAGAGGGATTTGAAACCTCCCCCCATGCCAAAATCGTCCTCACCTACGAACCCCAACCCCATGACAGTTCCCAGTTAAAATTCCAAGTCTCATTGTTGACCCCTTCCCTGGCGGAAGAATATCAAAAGTGGGTCAAAACCAAAGAACCGCCGCTGTTTGGGGCCTATCCTGATGCCAAGGCAGTCGCCATTGCCGCCCAATTTGATAATCCCGCCAATGCCCCCATCGTAGACATTGGCGCAGGGACAGGCCGCAATAGCATTCCCCTAGCCCAACGGGGTCATCCCGTGGATGCCGTAGAACTCGCCCCCGTCTTCATCCAGGACCTGCAAGCAACCGCCAATCACCAAAACTTACCCCTGCGAGTCATCCCAGGGAACATCCTCGATCGCCCCCTGAAACTGCCCCCCGCCTATTACCAACTGGCGATCGTCTCCGAAGTCATCTCTCATTTTCGCGACCCCAGCGAACTGCGCCTCTTACTCGCCAAACTCAGTGACGCCGTACTTCCTGGCGGATTCATCTTATTCAACCTCTTCCTCCCCCTCCAAGACTACCAACCCGATCGCCTCGTCGTAGAACTCTCCCAATCCTCCTGGTGCACCGTCTTTACCCGGGCCGAACTGGCCAACGCAATGGAGAACCTCCCCCTGCAACTCCTATCCGACGAATCCGCCTTTGAATACGAACGGGACCATCTCCCCGCCTCACGGCCCCCCACCAGTTGGTATCCCACCTGGTCCCAAGGCCGAAATATGTTCCATCTTCCCAACGCCTTCCCTCCCATCGAATTGCGCTGGATTCTCTGCCGTCGTTT
>CAYUEH010000313.1:0-6748 GCA_964442465.1 uncultured Laspinema sp.
AACCAGAGATAATAGACCCCTTGCAAAATTCCGGAAGGCTCCCCCTTTCCCCCTCCGTAAGTTCCCCCAGGCTTACCCCGATCCCCGGGAGCCAGAAGACTAAATGTTTGATGCCCGGGGGCTGGAGAAAATTCTGCCACCAGTCTACTGGATTGACCTGTCATACTAAATCCAGTTGATAAAAGCATTAAAAGTCGAAGGGCCTACAATTGCTCAACTTGTTTTTAAAGACCGATTCCAACCGGATTCCGTATCAAGGGGCTGGGGATCACAAGTTTGGGTCAAAAGGGTTTTGGGATCTTAAAATTCCGACAGCCCAATGCAATAGCTTTCCCATTACGGATCCAATGACTTGCATCTGGGCTTGACGGCGAGAGAGTAATCCTTTAGAGTAATCCCTTGCTGAAGGCTGTGAGCCAGGGATTCTGCGCCATGAGGACAATTGCCGCCCAATTCAAACCCAAGAGGACTGTTACCGGGGTTTTGGCCCTCCTCAATTGCTGACTGGGCAGAGATTTCGGGATCCCCCCAGAACCCTTACCCAAGCCAAACGATTGTTATCCGGTGTTCTTAACTTCTGGACCCTATCCCCAAGAGGTAGAGGCGGGGTCATCTCTAAGGGCGATCGCCAAACAACTAGCAAATCAAGGCTGGCCCGAGGGGGGTTTCTTTCTTTGAGTCACCCCTGTGGTTTCCCCAGAAAAGGGGCTATAATAATTCATACTAAAGGGAGAGGATGTACCGAGAAATTGAGTATATATTTTCTGTAGGTTCAAATTTATAGAAAAAATTTGAACCCCGATTCCGTTGGATCCATGATGCCGCCCTCTGGGGGTTAAAAACGGCTCATTCATCAATAGTTCAAGTTCAAGTTAGAGTGTTTTTCAAGGATTAGAAAAGTTACGGAGCTAGAATCATGGTAGATGAACTCGATAAAGAACTGAGAAAGTGCCGAGCATTCTTAAGTCTAGCCCTATGCCTGGTGTTAGCAAATTTCGCTGTATCCTTCAAGTTTCCCGATCTCCCGCAAACTAGCGATGAACCATTGGAATCAGTTTTTTGTGAAAACAGAGCGGTAGGATTTTTTTCCACCGGCAACAGGATCCTCGACCAATTTTGCTTGTCTAAGCTCTCCTGATAACCGAGGGAACGCGGAGCCTCAGAGTCCGAGTTAACATCCCCGATTTGTGGGCGCAACAGAGGAACTGCCGGGGATAACCCCTATCCGTTGGGCCAATTAAAAACGGAATCCGGTTGCGATCGGTCTATAAAAACTAGCCCTCTTCAGGTGGTAAATTTAATAACGAACAATCGTGGTTTCATGTAGGGGTTTGGTTTCCAAGCCCTTCCCCCTGATGTAGGGGTTTGGTCTGAGTACCCTTTTCAGGAGATCCCATCGAAGCCCCTACAAATACACCAGAACAGGGCTAGGCTATAAAAACCCACACCCTCCAAGGTCAGCCTCCACAGACAACAGCCGCGCTGCTCGACTTAGAGAAGGGTAGCCGGACGACGCCGCGTCATCCAGAAAATCGACTTTAAACAACCGGATTCGGGATAATACGGTATTGACGGTTAGATTTGATCATCAGAAGTTCCCTGACTCGGGTTGTGGGTTTTGATGCATCAGTGCTGCTGATGCTGCCTGAGATTTCATCCCAAATTGCATCGACTCACTCTCAGGACTTACGCAGATGTTGAGAATCCACCCTAAATATAGAAAAGATAAAGCGAATCACCTCTATATTTAGGGTTCGCTCGGAAAATATGCCTCAGTCCTGACTCAGAGGTCGGGTGGATCGTTTATCTATAGCAATCCTTGCAGGATTTGTCCCTCACCCGATGTCCCCTCGGATGTTCATACGGAATCCGGTTGTGATAGGTCTAAAAAACTAGCCCTGTCAAGGGGGTAAATTTAATGACGAAAAATCGTTATTTCTTGTCGGAGTAAATGCGCAGGCCCCTACAAATCAATACACCTTGACAGGGCTAGTCTATAAAAACCTGCACCCTCAAGGGTGGGGAGGACCCCGGACAAAGCCCGCCTGCGCGGGTTCAAACCGAAAACCGACTTTTACCAACCGGAGTTGGGATCGCTGGCCGCCAACGGTTGGGGGTCGCCGACGTCTTCCACAACTGACTGAGGACTGCTATCTCTCCAGAGTGAGATATTTTATCTATCTCATGTAGCATTCCTAGTTTTACTCTTGACAATGGCCGGTTACATCACAAAAAAAATCAGCCAATCAAATGTAACCTTAGAAAGATGAATATTCTCTCGTGATTAGATATGATTAGATCATAAGTTGCTCCAATCCTGTCCCAGAATCCAGAGGTATCCCATGTTAATCATGTCATAATTTATCAAGCTGGGTAAAGTGTTGAATTCCCACCCTTTCAAGTGAAATTTTCCTATCTCATACCATTTTTTAGCTAGGCAATATTCCAACCACAAGGGAGAATCCATTGCCCCGGGATCAAAAACCCATAGGGAACCGGGGGGTTTTATCACTGGATTTCCCGAATTTTTCCAAAAAATGTGGAATTTTTTCCACTCTTTTTTACCTTACTAAAAAAGTTGAAACGACAAAACAAAGAGGTTTTATGAGCGACCACCAAAGTATTGACAAAAAACGGACAGCTAATCCCGGCGATCGCATTGCCGATGAAAAGCAAACCATTGAAGAAAAATCTAAACAACTGGCTGTAGATTCTCCCGATATTACAGGAGACCATATTCAGGTTCCGACCTATTTTATCGTGGAAGATGAAGAAGGCAACCAGGAAGCACTTCATCATGTCAAAGATGCAGAAGAAATTTCTGATGTCATTCGACAAGTGCGAACCGATGATGAAGGAAATCGTCAGTGGTAGTAAAGTGAGCATCTCCTCAGACTAGGATACTCTCAGCATCACTGATGAACGCCAGACGTACCTCAACGGTACATCTGGTGACATATTTCATCTAACTCACTCGATGAATATCCTAAAAAGTCCAAATCAGACATCATCCCCTTTCCCCCTTTAACCCCATCAACAAAATGCTTGATTCTTCCTTCTGCCCTGGAGGGGAGGGTCACCGGAGAGGCGGGAAGGGGGATTGTGGAAAGCTCCTCCCTTCAAAAAACATTGTTTTGCTGGCGGATGTCACCGATCGCAATGTAGGCGGAGCAATTTTGCAACAAGAGGTCTAATCATTTAGGTTCCCTCTAAAGGTTCCGAATTTTTGACGACTAATCTCTGGCTAATTCATCACGTCTTCATTGCTCCAGTAGTCCGGACATTCCGTGGCTTCAGTCCGCAGGACTTTATCCGGTTGCACAGCACATTTTAGGTAAGGATTATTTTTAAAATATTTACAATTGGTGCAGGGTAATTGACTCACTGTAGGTAAATTAGAGAGGCGATTCCGGACTGATTTCCAAAAATTAAAGTGCATGACAAACAGCACGACCCAGACTACTGCGGCAAAAGAAAGCGGCACTAATAACAGATCTCCCGTAGAAAAGCTTTGCTCGGGTCTAATCGGAGACTGATAGGCTGGAATGTCAATCTGTTCTGAAGCATTTAACTCCAGAGGCTCTAGGGGAGATCCGGTGACGCGAGTTGTAGTGTCCTGATAGGTTGGAATCTGATTCATCTTTTTTAACTTTGTATGTTTAGGAGGATTTAGCCAAATATATCCGTCTTGAAACCTTTAAGAAAATTTTTTCTAAAAGCCAGCCGATTTCTAGGGATGGACTCTCCAAATTTGAGCAGTAAGAGTCTATAAACTTTGACTGACATGAGGGACAGTAGCCCAATTTACTCTAAGCCCTAAATTCTTCTTTAGACTCCCCTTGTTGCTCAAAATAGTTGATGCCTTTAGTTTCCCTACAATTCGCCTTGTTGTCACTAACTCTTTCTCTGGGGTAATCCTTCAAGAAAACTGTGATGCTAAGGGAACGGGGAATTTTGGAGAATCCTGAGATGGACTTCATCCAAACGAAACCGTGGACAAGACTTATAAATAAAGGGTTAATCAAAATATAACTCAGGAACAAATCCGGCGATCTCTTTCTCTGGTTGGGTTTATCGCTTCTGCTCAATATACCCCTAGGCTGAAGTTAGGTTGGTAGCCGATCGCCAGATTTTTTCCTCAATTACATGGATGAGATAATTTCCAGCTAGATTTCCTGAACTCCCCTGAACATGAGTTTGTTTCAAGATGAAGCCAAGGATCAATTGGATACCTGGACTGAGATAACCTTAACGAGGATTTCTCTAGGGGTTTGTAGGGGATACGGGTAAAGTTCAGCCGATCGCCCTAGGAGTAATTGGGCGGTGACTTGACCGGGGTACAGGGGGTCAACGACCTCACTAATATTTGCATAGTTTATCCCTAGGGTAAACGGCCCGAATCCCTCTAGGGATAGATTTCAACCCCGCCTTCCGAGGGGTATTAGGGACGGAATATTTTCCCCGGGAATTAGGGGGCTAAAATGGCATCGAGTAATTTCTCTGGACCGAAACGGATGGGATCCGTGCAGGGGAGTGCGGTTTCTGCTTCAATTTGCTGAATTGCCTCTCGGGAAGCCGCTTCATCTAAATCCCGAGAATTGAGGGCGATTGCTACCACCCGGGAGGGAGTCAAAGCCCCCGCAGCACTAGCCACCCCTTCATATAAGGCGATCGCCTCCGGCAATCTCGGAATCGGCACATAGGGATGGTTTTTAATATGAGTTTGTCCCGCCCGATGCACCAGAACTAAGTGAGTCGGCTGACTGCCGCGCAACAAGGGTAAAGTCGCCGTAGAACCGGGATGAAACAAAGACCCCTGTCCCTCCACCAAAATCAAGTCAGAATCCCCAGCACATTGCATCACCGCTTGTTCCACCGCCCCAGCGGCAAAGTCTACCCGCACCGCATCCAGGGCCACCCCTGTACCCACAATCATCAACCCCGCTTGACCCGTTGCCACAAATTGCGACTGCAACCCGCGCTTTTGGGCGAGACGATGGATTTCCAAACCCGTAGACATTTTCCCGATCGCCATATCCGTCCCCACCGCCAACACCCGGGGACAAGTCAATTGCCGCGCCTGTGCACTGCCAATTTTCAGTCCAGTCGGTTCTTGTCGGACATCCCAAATCCACTGTCCTTCCCGCAAGGGAAACGGCAGTTCCGGATGATGATTTAAGGGGGTATGCAACCCATTCACAATCGATAATCCCGCAGAAACGGCACGACGGAGTTCCGCAAACCACTCCGGAGGTAACGCACCCCCAGGCGGTGCAATTCCGATCGCCAGCACATCCGGGTTCATAGCGAGGGCCGCCTCTACCGAACCCACAATTGGCACATCTCGGGCAATGCCCGTGAGTTCCGGTAGCGACTGTCCCGCCGATTCACTATCAATAACGGCGACAATATTGGCTTCACTGTATCTCAACAACGTTAACCCGGTTTTGCCAATCGAGCCCAGAATGCCTTGATGTTGCAGAATTGCGACGCGATGATTAGCTGTTATACGCACGACGTTGTACTCCTAAACCCGGTAAATTATTGGGCAGCAACCGTCCTTCCTGGACGATCGCCCCCGTAAACGGATCGTCAATTAAATTCAGATGACTATCTAAATCCAGATAATCCGCTAACGGTGAGAGGTGAGACAGGGCGGTATTCGCCACCACACTATCGGAATAACACCCAAACATCACCTGCAATCCGCAGGCATGGGCGGTGTGAATCATCCGCATTGCTTCTGTTAATCCCCCACATTTCATCAGTTTAATATTAATTCCATGAACGCGATCGGCTAAGGGGATAATATCCGCCCGGGTACAGCAGCTTTCATCCACGAAAATCGGTAACGGAGATTCCCGATACAGGTGCAGTAATTCCTCTTGTGCTGCCACCGGGAGGGGTTGTTCTAAATAGTTTACCCCCCGACTGCTTAACCAGTGACTCATGGCGACTGCATCTTCAAGGGTCCATCCGCCATTGGCATCAATGCTAAACCCGGAACCCGGTGGGGCTTCCTCTTGGACTGCCAAGAACATCGCGCGATCGGCAGCAATTCCAGCAGGACTGCCCATTTTAACCTTAATTGCACAACCTTGGGTGACTGCCTCCGTTTCAGGACTGCCTGAGTCTAAATTAAACCAATGTCGAACCCGGGTTTTGGCCGCCTCTGGACTACTAATGCCAATGGTGAGGGAGGTGGGGACAATCCGACGGCGATCGAGTCCCCACAATTGCCATAACGGGAGTCCGACTTTTTTTCCCAACCAATCCTGTAACGCCGTATCTAACCCCGCTTGGGCGGCAGAGGGAAAGTTACCCGCCTTTGTGAGAGTCGTCAAGAATGCTTCTATTTCCTGGCGATCGAGGGGACTAAACTTCTCCAATTTCGGGGCAACATTCTGTAACGCCGCCACAATTTCCGAGGTCCTTTGAGGCGTCCCCCCAGCAGAAAACGGCGATGCTTCTCCCCATCCGGTTATCCCTTCAGCTTCGACTTTAACTAAAACATTCGTACTTTCAGCCGTAGTTCCGCGACTAATCGTCAGGGCAAATCGTTTATGAACAGTAAAAGTTTCAATCTGAATTTTCATAAGTTCGTAGTAACGACTTCAGTCGTTCTCTTCTTTTGTTCGTAGTAACGACTTCAGTCGTTCTTTTTCTAGGTTCGTAGTAACGACTTCAGTCGTTTTTTTCTAGGTTCGTAGTAACGACTTCAGTCGTTCTTTTTCTAGGTTCGTAGTAA
>CAYUEH010000314.1:0-6722 GCA_964442465.1 uncultured Laspinema sp.
AGGCGATCGCCCTGAAGGCGGATTATTACCAAGGGTGGAACAACCTCGGGAATGCTTTGGTGGAGTTAGGACGCTATGAGGAAGCAGTGGCGAGTTACCAACGGGCGATCTCGATTTCTCCAGACTATTGTCAAGGGTGGCATAACCAAGGAGAAGCGTTAGCAACGTTAGAACGCTATGAAGAGGCAGTCGCCTGTTACGATCGCGTCTTAGCCCTCAAACCCACCTGGCGCGAAACGAAACGGTTGCGACGAACGGCGATGGCAAAGTTACAAGAGATGCCCTCCCGTCCAAAACCGGCAACCCCTGAACCTGTGCAAACTCCTGTTGCTCAGAAAGAGAAAGAGGAAAAAATTGTCCCGGAATCAGCGCCGAGTCAGCCGGTGGTTCCCCTGGACAATCCCAAACTCGTCGCCTGCGATCGCCTGGTGGAAAGGTATCCCGATGATGCCGAAGCTTGGCTGGATCGGGGCAGTGCTTTAGCGGAATTAGGATGCTATGAGGAGGCAGTTACCAGCTACGATCGCGCCATTTCCCTGGATCCAGAGAATTGGCAGGGGTGGAAATATCGGGGAGTGGCGCTGAAACAGTTAGGACGCCAGGAAGAAGCCCTCACCAGTTATGAGCGGGCGTTAGAATTGCAACCCGCGCCCCCTACAATCACGCCCGAACCGGAGGAGGCATCTGTGGAAGTTTCTTCTACACAGAGGGTTACGGAGTCTCCGGTGGAGACTCCCTCCCCGGAGATAGTCCCGAACCCCACCCCAGTGCGGCGATCGTCGAGTCCTGTGGGGCGTGCGATCCGTTGGATGCGGCGATGGATTGTCCGGCTATGGCGACGCTGGATCGGATAGTTTAGACCTGGAGTGGTGGGTTTACTGGAGATTTAGAACCAATTCACGAGCAGGAAGGTTTAGGTTGCCAAGATCGGGGAATAGCGATCGCAGAATCCCTGGGTTGTGAGTTGGCTCGTTTCTCCAACAATCAGCGCTTTGGTCTGCACTGGACAGTGCTTGGTGCCTCGATGCTTACAAGTTTCACAGCTTTGCATAGCGGAAAAAAATAGAAGAACGTCTTTGCTCTATCAAGTTAACAAAGATTTACCAAATTTCCGAAGTTACTTACGCTACCATCCCCGAAATCGTTACATCTTGTAATCTTTTAATCAAAGGGCGATCGCCACTCCACCCCAGGAGATTCGTTCTTCAAGCCCCACCTGATCCCGCTCACAATCGAGAGGTCCTCCCGTAGGGGGATTCCCTTCGTTCCTCCGGGAGAGCCTCTCATCTCCAAGTGATCAGAAATTTTTAAAGAAAGATTGAATCACTGATAGATAGGGCTTTTCGGACTAACGGAAGTTGCCTCACTTCGGCCTACAAAACTTTTAAAAAATCCCTGGAAATTCCTAGTCCAGTTTTTCATCCCCTGCTTGCCGACTCGGCCCAGCCTATTATCCCCTCAACATTTCCTGAAGTTACCTCTTGAGATCGAGGGACGCTTTAGACCCATCAGACTAGGCTTGATAGAGTGGAGCAATCTCCATCATCCTCTGGGCCGGGATCAACATTTCCGGGAGTTACCTCTTTAGATAGAGGGACGCTTTAAACCCCTCCGACTATGCTAGATATAGTGGAGCAATCTCAATCATCCTCTGGGCCGGGATCAACTTAAAATCGCAGAGTATGAGGGAAAGTTGGGCCAAATCACCTAGACTTTCAGACAATTTGATTTGATTTTACAAAGGCTTGCTCCCTTAAATTTAATTCCCTAAATTAGCCCTCTCTCAACTGATTAATCATCAAGGAGAAAAAGGTCAATTTACTACTCAGGCACCTAAGTAACCTTCTATGCAAACTCTTGAAGCTCCTCTAACTTTTCCTAAATCTTCATTGTCTACATCTTCAGTTAAACAGAGATTCCATTTTTCTGGGAACAATCCTAATTTTGACAGTGCTGATATTTTACCTCAATCAGATATTGCTGAGTTATTTTTCTCGGTTTGGCAACAGAATGAAATGACTCAGACCAATCGTCAAAGGTTAAAATTTGCTTTATTAAGCTATCATGACCTTAACGAATCGGACTATCGACTCATCGATCGCATCTTCCACGCGGTAAAACGCGGATGGATTAAAATAATAGACTAAGTTCACCGAGAACTCCATAAAACAGACTAATTTTTCTGACCCTACGTTTGCAGGATTGTCCGGGATATCCCGAGAACAGTGGCGTTAAATTGTTGAATTGTTATGGTTCCGGTGAAAATTGAATATCAATCAATTAACGATTAATGCCTTCAGACTCCTGAAGGCATTCATTTTTTTAGTTCAATGATTAGGAATTCCCTGGGGGGAAGGTGCGTCAGACTCATCAATTCTCTGCTTTGAGCAATCACCGATCGCTCTGACACACCGGACTGAAACTCCGGGGAAACCCGCTAGAGTTTTAACCGAAACAATAAAATCTGATTCACTTGGTCCGGATTAAAATTATCATCACCGATCAGGATTAAACTTTGACTGCCGTCTGGGAAACGAGGTCCCAGAGTCATCCCTTCCAGATTGTCCAACTCAATTCCTAAATCTTGTAAGTTTAAAAGCAATCGCTTCTTAATCGGTTCAACCTTCTTCAACTCCCCTTTTAAACTGGCAATTCTGGAAGTGTCGGTAGAACTGCCCGTTTGAATTTCAAAGAGTTTGGCCCCGAAACCGAGAAACCCAAAATTGCGCTCTAAACTGAGCAAATGCCCTCCTTGTTCTAACGCCAATAATTCGGGTAACCCGTTGTAGAGACTCCAGCGAACACTATCATCGAGGGGGTAAAGATTTTCAGAAATTAGGACTGGGGGTCCATCGGAGATTAGATAATGAAGTAAACGATTTTTGGGAGGAAGTTCGGCATCCAGTTCATCTAAATCTTGAACCAGGGGTGCTTCTGTGGCAGTAAACAGGCGATAGGGATCGACGGTAGCATCCCCAAATCCTCGGGGATTGAGGGTGAGGGACTCCAACCCTAAATTATCTTGGACCCCTTGGGTTTGGTCCTCGGCACTATCAGGGATGTAGCGTTTGGGAAGGGTGATATCCCGGACAAACTGCCCGGTTTCTAGGTCAATTTCGTGGACAAACGGTCCCAACCCTTTGCGCGCAATTCCTTCGCTGGCGATATAAACGCTGTTGGGGGAGGCAAAGGCGATGCCTTCTGCATCAATTTCACCGATCGCATAAGGATTGCCGTCTTCCCCTTTGAGAAAGGTGACGGATTCAATGTCAACACTGGCGATTTTAGGGGAA
Organism: uncultured Laspinema sp.; assembly: GCA_964442465.1. GTDB lineage: Bacteria > Cyanobacteriota > Cyanobacteriia > Cyanobacteriales > Laspinemataceae > Laspinema. The sequence continues at coordinate 3,294 of CAYUEH010000314.1, forward strand.
TCGGAACTGTTAGAATCCAAATTCAGTTTAAGGGTATAGAAGCGGGGGGGGGCATAATATCCGCGATCGTCGGAGATGGCATAGAAGCGATCGCGTTGGCGATCGTAGGTGATGCCGGATAATCCCCCAACCGGCGTATCCTGAAATGGACGTTTCGGCAGTTCATACTCGTCCAAAAATTCTAGGGACAACCCGAGAAATATGCGCTCTTGGGCGTTGACTTGTGGCAAAGCACAGGCCGTTAATACCGTCGATAGCACCAGTGTCAATGCCATCACCCAGGGGAAAATTTGAAATTTGCGCCAGTTCACGATCGCCTCCAACCCTTGAAAATCTAAACAGTTCAATTTTCAATGTAACAAATTGACGGCTCCATTGGCAGGGTGCATCTCTCTTGCCTATCTCTTTCATCCGTCCCGAACCCCGGTTATGTAGAGCGATTAAATTAAACCGTTAACCCGTTGAGTGATCTCAAATATAAACGAAATGAAAATTATAACCGGAGTAAAACCTAGAGGAAATCTTTACCCAATTGCCCCACTTCGACGACACCGAAATCGGGCTTATTTTGGGCTATTTTGGGCTATTTTTGGCTTGACTTTTTCCGGATTTAATGCTTTAACTGCTCTCGGACAACCGGAAAATTCTGCACCGCCACTGCTCCCGCCCAATCCCTTGGAAGTGCTGATCCCAGACCCATTAGTCCCGAATCCCCCCAAGAAAAATCAATCCTTAACCCCAGAACAACTGCGGGAGTTAGAATTGGCTTTAAATATTTTAGATGCAGAAGCCTCCGCCGAATTAGCAGCAGGAAATAACCCAGAAGCATTTACAATTTGGTATCGAGAATTGCGGTTATGGCGTTATTTCGGACCCTTGCCGGAGGTCCAGGCTTTAACTCGGGTGGGGGCGACTGCCTGGGAACAATCAGAAATTACCGCCCTGCAAGCCATTGATGCAAGACTCAAAGTCATTTATCAAGAGTATTGTCTCAGTCCTCAAGGTTGTGAACTGCCCCTGTTACAAGCCTTAGCCACGGGATTTGAAACCGTGCGATCGCGAGATTTAGCCCTAACAGTTTATCAGCAATTGCTCACCGATGCCCGCGATCGCAACGATGCCTCCGCAGAAGAATCCATCCTCACCACGATGGGTCGCCTCTATCTGGAAAAACTGGATTATGTCAATGCCTCAACCCCCTATCAAGGATTACTCTCCTTTGCAGTTCAACGACGCGATCGCGTCCAAGAATTAACCTACCTCGAACAACTCGCTTTTATCTACACCCAGGCCAATGATTCCCAAGGCGCAATCGCTACAAGGCAACGACTGGTCACCCTTTATAGTACCCCCCAAGATATTAGCAAAATCCCTGAACTCAAACTAGCGATCGCCACAGATTACGAACGTCTCGGACAACTGCAAACCGCCATCGCCACCTACGAACAAGCCTATACCTTCGCCTGGACTCAACAACAATTTTACATCGCCAGCGATGCCCTAGAACGCCTCGCCCGCCTCTATACCACCCTAGAACAATTCGATGCCGCCTTAGAAGTTTATGAAGCCTTATTAATCGTCGAGCGTCGCGCCTACAACTTATATGGGATAATGCATACTTACGATCGCATCGGTCAAATTCATCAGCGACAAAATGCCTATCCCCAAGCCATCCAAGCCTTTGAAAACGGTTTAGAGGTAGCCCGACAACTCAACTATCACGAGACCTATTTCACTGAACAAATTGATCGACTCGTTCGCCGATCGCGTCCATTATTCTAATCCATGTTCCAAGACCACCGTCAATCCCCTCTATTAGAAACCCTCGCCCGTTGTGCCAAAACACCGGACACGCCTTTCTATGCACCGGGCCACAAACGGGGCCGAGGAATTCCCCAATCTCTGAGCAATCTGTTAGGAACCTCGGTATTTTTAGCCGATTTACCTGAACTCCCGGACCTGGATAATTTATTTGCACCCACCGGGGCGATCGCAGCGGCACAAGAACTCGCTGCCGATGCTTTTGGTGCATCCCAAACCTGGTTTTTAATCAATGGTTCCACCGCTGGAATTATTGCAGCAATTCTGGCAACAGTTCGCCCAGGGGAGAAAATTATTCTGCCCAGAAATGTCCATCAATCTGTAATTTCTGGATTGATTTTATCCGGGGCCTTGCCGGTGTTTATCCCCCCGGAATTTGATCCAATCTGGGGTTTAGCTTTGAGTATTACAGCAGCATCTGTTGCTGAAGCATTAGCGGCCCATCCCGATGCCAAAGCGGTGATGATGGTGTATCCCACCTATCAGGGGGTCTGCGGGGATATTCAGGCGATCGCCCAGGTGACTCACCAATTTGGCATTCCCCTGTTGGTGGATGAAGCGCATGGGCCTCATTTTGCATTCCATCCCGATTTACCGACTCCGGCCCTGGTTGCCGGGGCGGACCTATCCGTGCAATCGATTCACAAAGTCCTCGGGGCGATGACCCAGGCATCGATGCTGCATATTCAAGGCGACTGCATTGATGTCAATCGCTTGAGTCAAAGTTTGCAGTTGATGCAATCCACCAGTCCGAGTTATTTACTCTTGGCGTCCTTAGATGCGGCAAGGCAACAAATGGCGTTACAGGGTCAAGATTTGATGACTCAAACCCTGGCCCTAAGTAGTCGCGCCCGGGAGGAGATTGCCCAAATCCCTGGGTTAGGGGTGTTAACGCCACCTGAACCGAGAATGCCGGGATTTGTGGCAGGCGATCGCACCCGTCTGACCGTGGGGGTTTGGGAGTGGGGAGTGAGTGGGTATGACGTGGATGAAATGTTGCAGGAACGGTTTGGGGTGACCTGTGAGTTACCGTCTCCGGACCATTTAACCTTTATTATCAGCTTGGGGAACACCCAGGCAGATATTGACCAACTGGTGCAAGGGTTCTCGACCCTCGCCCAGGATTATGGGGACAACCGGCGACAGGGGTACCGGCACCGGATGCCACCTTCTCCGGCCCTTTCCTGCTGTCCGAGGGATGCGTTTTTCGCCGAAGTGGAAGCAATCCCGGTGACTGAGGCGATCGGGAGGGTCAGTGCTGAGTTAGTATGTCCATATCCCCCGGGAATCCCAATTTTGATGCCCTCAGAGGCGATTACCTTAGAGGCAGTTGCCTATTTGCAACAAGTGCTCGCCCAGGGAGGTATCCTCACCGGATGTAGCGATCGGACTCTAACTACCCTCAAAGTGGTTAGAACTAGATAACCGGGCTAGAAATAATCCAGAAATCGGTTAAAAATAGGACGATTGAATCTCTCATTTAATCCTCTAATTTATAAATTTAGCCGGTTCACCGAAGAAGTAGGGTGGGCAATGCCCACCTTAGTTAAGGTGGGCAATGCCCACCCTACAATTGCTTCAAATTATTGGAGTTTTCCATTTTTCCAG
>CAYUEH010000315.1:0-2482 GCA_964442465.1 uncultured Laspinema sp.
AAGCGCCATTTAGAACAGGAATATGTCATTCCGGGTAATCTCACCCGACTGGATAGTAGCAAGGGTGATCAAGTCATTGGTAGTGGCAGTGGTTGGGTCAGTCGGATCCGCACCATTTGCATCCCAGATCAAGTACCCACCCTGATTGGTGGGTGTGAAGATGATCGCCGCAGGAGTGTCTTTACTACTGAGCAGGCCGTCGAAGCTACCCGAATACTTCACGTCTGCCTCGCTAGTGAAGAAGTCGATGTCGGTCCGCAGTCCAGCGATCGCCTCTTCGTCTAAATTAAAGCCCGCAATGCTGAGGTAGATTTTATCTCGGCCACTCTCGAAACTGGTGATGGTATCACCGAGTTCGTCGTTGTTTCCTGCGGTAATCTCACCGTTCTCCACTGTGACACCATCAAGGGCATCAGCAATACTGCCAAAGAGGAAGACATCCTGTGCACCAGCCGTTCCAATCAGGCTGTCTGTACCCCTGAACCCTTCGAGGGTATCCAAGCCTGGACCATCTGCCCGGAGGGTATCCCGTTCTTCACTTCCTACGAGTAAGTCATTACCTGTCCCACCGATCAGGGTATCAGTTTGCTTACCAGCAACGAGCACGTTAGTGCCCGAAGTAACCATCAGTAGATTGTTACCCCCACCGTCACGGGCGTAGAGGGAGTCATTGCCTTCGCCACCCATCAAGGTATTTTCGCTGGCAGTGGTAAGCAGGGTATCGTCGCCGTCAGCGCCCACAAGGGTGCTGTTGTTACCACCAGAACTGATGGAGTCATTTCCTTTGTCCCCAGACAGATAGGAATTGGCTCCCCCTGCAGTGATGTAATCGTTATCTTGACCGCCGTACAGGGTTACGAATTCCGCTCCCGCGTCACCCACCAAGGTGTCGTTCCCTTGGTTCCCAAAGCCCATGCTGGAGGCTCCACCGAGGGATAAGTAGTCCAGATTGTTTCCGGCGATCGTATCGTTGTCTTCGATGTTGCCACCAATTAAGGTATCGCGATCGCCAACACTGAGGATGGTATCGTTGCCTTTATCTCCATACAGGAGGTTGGTCCCGCCACCGGAGGGGATTGTTCCATCGGGAGCCGGTTCGATAAATAAGCCGGTAGCCGGGTCGATAGTTAAGCCAGAGACAATGGTGTCATTATCTTGTCCACCATATAAGGTGCTGCGAGAGAACCCGGTGGTTTCTAAGTAGTCGGTGCCCGTATTCCCAAATACTAGGACTTGACTGCCACGGTTGAACAGGGAGTCGTCTCCCTCTGCACCCCACATGGTCTGGCGTCCGCGATCGCCCCCGTAGGAGTAGATATAATCGTTCCCCTCTCCACCGTTTAACCAGTTGTTGCGAGGGAAGCCTTGGAGTGCAAGTTGAGCACCTATGTTGTCCCCCTCGGTTGCTAACCCGGGTAGTTCTCCGGTAGCATCTTTACTGAGCATGAACAGGGAGTCATTTCCTACTTCCCCGAACAGGCTGTCGCGATCGCCAACCCCAAAGATGACGTCGTTGCCTTTGTCACCGATGAGATAGTTGCGTCCGGGGTTTCTGGGAACTGAAATGCCTCCCTCCAAAACGACTTCCACTTCCGATCCCGATCCCAATGGGATACCGCCGCCAAAAGGCACGAAGCCAATACCCTCAACGGCAAAAGGAACGAAGGCTGAACCTCCACCGGCACCGCCTTGGACTTCAATCACCTGGATGGTATCGTCGCCAACACCCCCGTAGAGGGTATCTGAACCTGAAGCTGACCCACTGATGAAGTCATCCCCACCGTTTCCAAAGGCGAGGTTGCCCCCCAGACCATTACCAAAGTTGAAAATATCGTCGCTGTCTTCTGCTCGGTTTTCGGCTTCGTTGCTGGTGCCACCATAAACCGTGTCGCGACCTAAGCTGCCTCGGGCTACATACCGATCTTGCCCGAGGTCGCCAAAGAAGACGCTTCCGCCCCCTTTGCTCACCAAAAAGTCATCGTCTTGACCCCCATACAGGGTGTCTCCTGAGGTGCTAGAGGTCAGGGAATCATTTTCTGTATTCCCAAAAATTAAACTCCCACCGACGGTATCGGTGGTAAGAAAATCACTTCCCGATAGGCCCAGAACTGTATCTGCGCCTAGGCCAAACGAAAATAGATCTAGGGTATCGTTCGGGTTTAACGGGTTTGTATCGAGTATTCTAACCATTCAGTTTCTCACTCCTCATCTGTTTCGTGTCGTCCTTGTCAAGTCTGCTCAGGCAGCTAACCTAGGAAACCCTTGACTTTGGTTGAGTCGTCTGGACTTTCTGTCAGCAGCAAGTCTAGCCCAATTGGGTGCTAATGTCTAGTCTGGCAAGATGGCAAAATTTTAGCTGTTCCAACTATGACCGATTAGCATGGCTCATTGATTTTAGCTTGACAATGCTGGGGTGCACGACTATGATACCAATCCGAGAGTTCCCTTTCCTTAAAATGGCTCAAAATGCTTACCCAGGCAG
>CAYUEH010000315.1:2582-3925 GCA_964442465.1 uncultured Laspinema sp.
GGCCATCAGTTAAAAGCTAAGGGGCAGTGGTCTGAAGCGATCGCCCTTTATCAAGAAGCCCTGAATTTTAACCCGGAAGCAGTTGAGGCTTATTGCCAACTGGGGGACCTCTATTGGCGACAGGGCCAACTAACTGAGGCGATCGCCCACTGTCAAGGGGCGCTCAAATTGAACCCTCAATCCGCAGAAACCTACAAGACTCTGGGTAATATCCTCCAATCCCAAGAAAAATGGGCCGCAGCGGAACGCGCTTACCAACAGGCGCTACAAATTATCCCCGAGTTTGCGGCAGTTCATGCGAATTTGGGCAGCCTCTACTATCGTCGGGGGGAGTCGGAACGCGCAGTCGCCTGCTACCAAAAAGCCCTCGCCCTCGAACCCTCCCAAGCTGGCATTCACTGGAACCTCGGAATGCTCTACCAGGATCTAGGCCGCTTAGGAGAGGCAGTGGAGTCCTGGCAGGATGCCTTACGCCTTGAACCGGCTATGGGAAACGCGCAACGGCATTTAACCATCGGAAATACCCTGTTAACCCTGGCCCGAGTGGAGGAGGCGATTCACCATTACCAACAGGCGATCGCCCTCGAACCCAACTTCTCCCAAGGGCATTCTAATCTCGGCAACGCCCTGATCCAACAGGGGTCCTTAGAGGCCGGGATTGCGGCCCTGAAAACCGCCCAATCCCTCAGCCCCCAGTTAGCCGGGATTCATTACAATTTAGGTCAAGCCCTGTTACAACAAGGGCATCAGCATCAAACTCTCAGTCGGTCAGCATGGCAAGAGGTCGTGGACTGCTTTCTTCAGGCGATCGGCCTCGATCCCAACCTAATCCCAGCACACCATGCCTTGTTCTATCTCATTCGCTCCCGCGACCCCTTCGGCATCGACTTTGATTCCCTGCGACAAGCGGCTGAAGACTATTTAAACCGCGCCCAAGGCCCCACCAGACTGTTAGCCGCCCTCCCCTATCTCTCCTTATGTTTACATGGGGGCTACAGCGAATTAGCCCGGGAAACCTTTCTCACCCTAGAAACCCAAATTGAGTCCGACCTAGATTCTCTAGACCTCGACTCGATCGCCTTGCTATATTCTCGCCTAATGTTTTCCCAACCCCATCTGCGCGATGATGCCAGGGCCAATCTAACCTTAGCCAAACGCCTCGGCTCTAAAAATCAAGCCCGCCTCAACCATCTCCCCCATCCCCCGCATCTCCCCCATCCCCCCACTCTCCCCCATCCCCCCCATCTAAAAATCGGCTTCCTCTCCCCTCATTTTCGCCGCCATTCCATCGGATGGTGTAGTGCAGATATTCTGCGCGAGTTATCTGGGCTTTCTGCTGAACT
>CAYUEH010000315.1:4025-6700 GCA_964442465.1 uncultured Laspinema sp.
TCGGATGGTGTAGTGCAGATATTCTGCGCGAGTTATCTGGGCTTTCTGCTGAACTGTATCTCTACGTGACTCAATCTCAAGCGAGGGATGATAAAACCCAAGAGTTTGAGAACCTCGCCACCCAATTTTATCAACCTCAAAGTGCTAATTTTGAAGCCGCGCAATTAGAGCTTTTTGAGCAAATCCGCCAGGATAATCTTGATATTTTAATTGACCTAGATTCAGTTACCTGTTCTGAACAGTTAGATATTTTGTACCGGCAACCTGCGCCGATTTGCCTGTCTTGGCTGGGATTTGATGCGCCCTTTTTATCTTCAAGGCATTACTATTTAGGCGATCGGCACACCCATCCCCCAGGCATTGAAGCCGATTACATCGAGCAGTTAATCCGAATGCCCGATTCCTTTGTCGCCGTTTCCGGATTTAAGCGTCAATCTGTCGAGCGAGAAGTGGTCCGGTTGAGCCTAGGAATCAGTTGGCAACAGATTGTCTACCTCTGTGTCGCCCCCGGGAAAAAACTGAATCGAGAGTTGGTTATAGCCCAAATTCAAATTCTTAAACAAGTTCCCAATAGTGTGTTACTCCATAAAGGCGAAGGAGAGCGATCGGCGATTTTGGAACTCTATAAACAAGCCTGTACCGATTTAGGAGTTTCCCATAATCGAGTTATTTTAATATCCAGAACCCCAACGGAAGAAAAGCATCGGTCTATCTATGAATGTGCAGATATTTTATTAGATTCCTATCCTTACAATGGCGGCACTCATACCCTAGAAGCCTTATGGTTTAACCTACCCATTGTCACCCGAGTGGGAGAACTCTGTTTGGCACGGATGGGATATTCATTCCTCCAGACCCTAGGCATTGAGAGTGGAATTGCCTGGAGTTGGGAAGAATATATCGAATGGGGAGTTCGCTTGGGTCAGGAGTTGAAACTTCGCCAAGATATTCGCCATCAATTAATCCGGTCAAAGCAACCCAAACACCTGTCTCCGTTGTGGAATCCTGCTAAATTTGCTCAAGATATGTATGGAATTTTTGAAGCACTTGTAGGGTGGGCAATGCCCACCGAATAGCAATTGTAGGGTGGGCAATGCCCACCTTCTATTCGGTGGGCAATGCCCTACTCGTATTAATTAATTCAATCTAGGAGGATTGCCAGAATTATGTCTGAGATTAAACAGGAACAACAACATCCCCAAGCTCGTAAGGATCGGGAGACTCTGGACAAAATTTTAGCCGGAGATATGACCGAATATAATCTGGCAGAATTAGCGCGATTGCGAATTCGGTATCGAGGATTTCCTGGTTCCCGGGATGTCTGGAGTGACATTGACAAAGTGTTATCCCGTTGGAATATGACTGAAGAGGATTTATTTGAAAAAACCCGCGAGATTCACAGGAAAGGTCGAGTTTATCGCGCACAAGATAGTGATAGCGAAGATTGGATGTAATAGGAGTAAAGTAGGGTGGGCAATGCCCACCTCCATTCGGTGGGCATTGCCCACCCTACAATTTTTAATGCTATGAGCAGAGGCCCTTAATTCCGATTAGCTATTCAACCAATCGGGTAAAGGTTGGGTTAATTGGGGGAGGCGATCGCGCTGTTGATATAACAGCAAAGCTAGGACTGCATTCATCCCCAAAGGCGCATCGAGTCCAGGGGTCAGTTTCGCGATTAACTCCTGCACAAAGGGCTGTTCTGTCTCCGGTAAAGGATGATTTTGAATGCCACTGTTGAGGACACTTTGATGCGCTTTGCCGAGTTCCTGGGTATAGCATTCGCGCAGGCGATCGCCAGGTATCTGCAACCACAACTCAGCAAATTCTCGCCGCAGTTGGAGCAATTCCCGTTGAATCGATTCATCAGACGGGTCAATATAATACAGATTGGCACAACCAATTAGGCGATTGAGAAATTCCTGAGAAACAGAGACGGGTTTAGAGGGACTTTGGGTGGGTGTCGCACTCGCCATTGCAACAGAAGTCTGTCCCCCTTGAAACAATTGCTCAAACAAATTCCCCATTTTTTTGCTGTAAGCAGCACTATCTAAAAAGGGCGGATTTTGCTGCATTTGTTGCTGAATTTGTTGGCGATAGTGATGGCGCAGTTGCGGGTTTGTTGCCAGCTTAGTCGCTAATTGGATATAACTTGATTCGTCCTGGGCGATTAAATCAGTTAGGTGGATTTCCCGCAGGAGTGCAGAAGCTTGACGAGACCTTAAGCTAGTGTCTTCCCAGGCGATCGCCGGAATTCCCAGTTGTAACGGATCCAGCAAAGAAGTTGCCCCACTATAAGGATAGGAGTCCAAATAAACATCGGCGAGTTTGACGCATTCTTTAATATCCGCTGGACTTGGTAGAGTATTAATCAGAACTAACCGCCGTTTATCAATGCCATGTTGGGCAAAAATTCGGTGGAGTCGTTCCAAAAAGGGCAGGGCTGGATAATTAGAACTCCAAGCGGGACCAAAGGGATATAAGACCAAAATAGAATTAGGAACGGCAGCGATTATTTTGGCCCAAGTTTCGGTGAGTTCGGGAATAATTTTGTAGAAGTTTGCCCCCGACATAAACACCACGGTTTGCTCCGTGGCACCCCAGCTTGCCCGAGTGGGATTAACGGTAGATGCAGGTTCCGGGAGGGGGAATCGGAAACATAATCCAGACCCTTC
>CAYUEH010000316.1:0-6691 GCA_964442465.1 uncultured Laspinema sp.
TCTCAGGCACAAGGGTCAAATCTATGACGAATCACTGATTAACAAGAGGTGATTTAATTATTAGTTATTTGAAATCATTCGTCCTGATCTGGCACTGTGTTTGAAATCACGGTTACCGATGAGGGCGATCGCCGCCGCCTCCAACAACTATCACAATGCCTTCGGCCTGAAATCACCCCAATTTATCCTGAACAGAGGGAGACTGGGAGTATAAGAAAAGAAGAAGCAAAGTCGGAGGACAAAATCATGTTACCTCGCTATCGCACCAACACCGCCCAATTCGTCAAAATGGTTTACTCGAAAGTCCAAGTCAACGGCAAACTAGAGTTAGTGCCAATGGAATTATATTCTGATGGTTCCCTCAAACGTAGCGCTTAATGGTTTCAATTCGCCTCATCAAGTAGGTTAAATCTAGTCAATCAGGAAAATGCTTAAATGCAGCAAAAATTAATCAGTCTGACAACCGAATATTACCCAGTAAAAAAGGGGGTGTCTGGATAGACACCCCCTTTTTTGATTTATAGCCGGTCCTGGAATTATGAGGTACAGAGAATCACAGGAGTGCGAGCATCTTGCTCGCTATTGTATGTAGATAGCGAGCAAGATGCTCGCACTCCTCGTAGCTATCCGGACCTCATAACTGTGGGAACCGCTATAATGTTTGACAATCCCTCAATCAACAACTCACGTAACGGCGAATAAAACTTTCTAAAGACTCCATTTTCATCCCAAAGGTTGACTCTAAGGTTTCTATTTCTTCCGCCGTGCAGAAAAACTCATTAGAAACCAACACCCGCAACGTTCCCAGAGATTTCTGTAACCCGGGATTCACCAATCCCAAGGCATTGCGGACCCCATCAAGAACCATCATCGGGGGATTGATAATCAAGGGTTCTCTATTAAAAATGCGGGCAAAAATTTGGGGAATTTCTTCTCGGGATAGAATTTCTGGACCTCCTACCGGGAAAATTCGATTCGCTGCCTCCGGGATTAACACCGAATCCGCTGCGATTTTGGCTAAATCATCGGTACTCACCGGGGATGTGCGATTTCGCAAGTCTCCGAGACTGAGATAAATCCCCGTTTCTTTGAATCGTTGTGCAAAGGAAATTAAAGCCGAGTCAAAGGCAGAAGGACGTAAAATGGTGTAAGTCAAGCCACTTTTTTCTAAGTATTTTTCCACTTCGCGCTTGGCTTTAAACACCGGGGAATCCAGATAACCGCGATCGCAACCTAGGACAGAAATCAAGACAAAATGCTCAACTCCGGCTGCTTTGCCGTAATCAATCAGGTCAATATTCCCCCGATAGTCGATCGCCTGTGCACCTCCGGTTTCCTTCCCCCCATGAGCGCTGATGATATACTTTACCCCGTCACAGGCTTTTTGTATATCCCGTTCTCGCTTTAAGTCGCCAATGAATATCTCAGCGCCTCGGTTTTCTAACTCGCTGTAGTCCGAACTCAACCGCGCAAAAGCACGCACGGGTGCCTGCCTACTGGTCAAAACCCGCACCACACGCCGTCCTAAACTTCCTGTTGCTCCAGTAACTAAGAACATCTTTATTTATGGATAAATGAATCAGTCTCTTGCTTATTTTAACAGATTTTAAAAAAAAGGGCCAGAGGCGGTTTTCCGAAGTATCCAGCCAGGGGGAGTAACCCAGTGGGTCAATTCAGATACAACCCTGAATCGTGAGAAGTTTAGGTTTAAAATCCCGATATTTTTAACCGTTTCATTTTTCTTTAAGGGATTTCCATAAAAAAACTTCTAATGCAGAAGTTTTGCAGAATTGGAAAAGCCCCCCTTCTTAAGGGGGGTTGGGGGGATCTCTCCTAGAAGTTAAATAACGAAAGGGTTTGGAGACCAAACCCCTACATCAGGGAAAAAGAAAAAGAGGGTTTGGAGACCAAACCCCTACATCAGGGAAAAAGAAAAAGAGGGTTTGGTGACCAAACCCCTACAAATACAACGATTTTTTGTCATTAAATTTACCACTTTGACCGGCTTATTCCGCATCAGTTCAACTTCAGAGTGGGAAGGTAACGTCACTCTAGGGTGAGAATCAACATAGGTACTCTATATCGATTCCCACAGTTATGAGGGACATTTTGGGGAGTGAGGAAAGCAACAGCTTGGGCGTGGTGCATTACATCTGGAGAACGCGACTTACCAAGGAGAGCCAATTGTTGTGAAAGCCGACCAGTAATAAGGATGGGAAAGAAGGGTTGTCTGGGAGCCAAATAATTCAGACGGGAGAGAAATCCCCTCGGATTCTCCCCTGAATCGTAGGATGCCATTTTCGATGGTGACGTTCCCGCGAATCATGGCGATTTGTGCTTGGCGCAAGGCTTCGGCTTTCAGGGGTGCGGTGCTTAACTGTCTGTAAAATTCGCTCATTAAGGCTAAAGTTCCTTCATCGCTGACATACCACAAACTGGCGATCGCTGTTTTCACTCCCGCTTGGACGGCAAATCCTGCAAAGCCTAACTCGGCTTTTTCATCACCTAAAGCAGTCCGACAGGCAGAGAGCACTAATAACTCCACTTGTGGGTTTTGCCATCCCAGGGTTCGCAATTGATCCAGACCTAGTTTTTCATCCCATAATTGAATATAAGAATTACTCAAGGCACCGGAGTTGAATTCCCCATGAGTTGCCAGATGAATAATCTCATAGGGATAGTCATGGCGCGTTGCCATAAGATTGGCACGGGTAAAGTCAGCATTCAACAACTGGACACCTTGCCAAAGCTGCTCAGTGATGGTGGAGAGTTCCACAGGCACGGCAGGTAAGGGATTGAGTTCGGTAAAGGTACTGGCTCCCATTGCTAAGACGCGGGTATTCGCCAGGGACCGATACCGCATATTGGTTAAGCTGATGCTGGGAATCAAAGCAATGGGGTATTTTTCAATGAGGAATTGCTCTCCATCATGTAAGGCGGCGATGGGTAAGGCGCGCAATCCCGAATCCATGCTAAACAGGAGGGTATCGATGCCGTTGGCCTCTAATTCAGGTTGGATGGGTGCGATTAGCCACTGATAGAGTTGTTGTGCCGAGCGTAAATAGTTCTGGGAATGGCGACGATTGGGAGTGGTCAGTTCTCCCCGAAATGCTGTCACGGCTTGGAGGAGAGTCTCCCGGTCAGTTGCTACGGTGCGCCGGATGGGAGCACCATTGGCGGTGATCAGAATTAATTCAAGTTGCTCCGGCTGAACTAATGTATAAATGATTCCCGGGGTTGAGCCAGTTTCGCGGGTGATGTTACCCAAGCTATCGCGAATCCCTTGGAGGCTGGTGGGGACTTCTTGGAACTCGGAGCCAAAATAGTCGGCAAATTCTTGCGATCGCATTTCTTCGATGCCACCCACGGCGTCAACGAGGTTCCCGGAGGCCAGGTTCTGGTTGAGGTTATAGCGCGCTATATCGAGGATTTGAGATGTGGAAACGGGGTTATTGACAACGGTGGATTGAGGGGTTTGAACGTTTCCTGGGTTGGTGACGATTTCTAGGGGTTGGGAACTTGGTATCAGGTCTTGAGCGATGTTCCCCTCTGGCATGGCTATGACCGCATCAGGTGCCGTTTCCATCGGTGCTATCTCTGAATGTCCTGAATCGGTCGGGGGGATGTGATGTTCCTCTACCGCTGCGGGGACTGGGGTCGTGGCCTCGGGTTCCGGGGATTGCACCGGCTGAGGTGGCGGCTGCAACACTTCCGTTGGGGCGATCGCAGGCGGCACGACAACCGCTGGTGTGGCTGTTTCTATCTCTGGTTCTGTCTCTATCCCTGGCAACTCTGAGGTAGCGACTGCCGGTTCTGCCGGGGGTTCTGCGGATGGGTTGGTACTGGGTGCATCTGTCACAGTCTCTTCTGTTGTCGGTACGTTCTCTGCTGCCTGGGGTGGCAAATCTGAGGCGGGTTCAATCCGCGTAGATTCCTCTGGCGATCGGGGTTGTTCGGGTGTTACCTTGATCACTCCAGTATTCACCTCACCCGAGGTAGAGATATTGACCTCACCAGGGCCTCCTAACTCCGAGAGAGCGGTAATATTTCCCGTTGAGATCGTTCCGCCTCCGGCACTCACTAAGTTGACCACCCCTGCCTCTACTTCTCCGCTGGTATTTATAGTTCCCGTACTCACATTACCAGCAGCATTGAGGTCAACGGTCCCGCCTGCTCCTTGGGTTGAGGTAGAGAGAATATTGCCTGTGGTGATATTCCCCAAAATGCTGTTAATTAGGACATTTCCTGCATTTAAAAAGCCGTTGGTAGTGATATCTCCCGTGGTAATATCACCGTTAGCTTCTAGCTCAACCTGACCTCCGGGGCCCGTTTCACTCCGGGAGGAGATATTGCCAGTGGTGATGGTTTGTGCTGCACGGAGTCGGATATTGCCGCCAGATTGGTTAATGTTACCCGTGTTGATGCTGTTGCCTGCATCCAAGTTAAGAGTTCCGGATGTGAGTCCGAGACTTTCGGCGCGGATATCTTGGGTGGTGATGGAACCCTGGTGACTGGTGACGGTAATATCTCCGGCGCTGGCACTGTCGGAACTGGTGGTAATATCTCCAGTGATAATGTCCCGATCGCCGGCGATCGCAATATTGCCGCCTGTTCCGGGTCCAGAAGCGTCGAGATTGCCAGTGGTTACCCCACCTTCGGTACTGGTGAGGGTAATATCTCCAGCAGGGAGGGGAGTGGAGGGGGTGGTGATAATGTCCCCCGTAATGATATCGTCAACGGCCTGTAAATCCACATCGCCACCGTCGGTGGTAACATCTTGCAAGTTAATCTCGGGTTCCGCCACAATGGTCACGCTTTCTAAGGGTTCGTTCCCCCCGATCGCCCCATCCACTCTCACGTTACCGGCATTGATCAGTAGGCGATAGTTGCCATCAATGGTACTGGTGGCAGTCACATCTCCATATCCCGTGGCATCGCTGCCGGTGATCACCGCCGTATCCCGTTGCAAGGAAATTGGTGCATCAATGCTAACATTCCCCTGATTGGTGGTGATATCTCCATTCAAGGCCAGATTTTGACCCCTGACGGTTAATCCCGTTAAGGCAGTGATATTTCCCAAGGAATTCCCCAACTCCACGTTTCCCCCTGCGTTCAGGGTTAACTGATTCGCGCCATTGATAGTGCCGCTGAGGGTGATGTTACCTGCATCTTGCGTACTCAGGGTGACATCGTTACTGAGTTGAATGGCGTCGCTGTTTAGGGCGATATTGCCATTTTCTGAGGTAATATTTCCCCCTAGCTGGGTTTGGGGAGCAATTAAAGTGAGGGAACCGTTGCCAACCAAGGTGGTGTTGCCAGTGACGGAGATAGACCCCGGTTCGAGAGGAACTTGCACAATGGTGGGGTCGGGGAGGGTGATGTTGGCGATCGCCACGGTCCCACTGCCATCACTCCGTCCAATGGTCACCCCTGTAAATCCGTCTTGCAGGTTGGCGATATCAGCAGCAGTTAGGGTAAATTCGGCATTGGCATTGGCATCGCCGATCGCCATATTTTGGGTGGCGTTGGTCGGTTCCAGCACCAAGTTACCTGTCCCTCGGACAACACCGCCTAAGTTGATATCATTGGCAGTGAGGGTTAAATCTTGGGTATCGGCGGTGAGGGTAGAACCCAAGGTGAGGGTACCGCTTCCGGCGTTAAAGTTGCCGCCATTGGCACCGAGTTCGATAGGATTATTCAAAGTCATGCCGTTCGTTGTGGCAACTGCACCATTGACGGTGGCGAGATTGCCATTCAGGGTCAATTGCTGTAAGGGGGAACTGCTACCGACTGCACCCTGCAACAGCACATTGCCACTGCCGGAATCTATGGTCAATTCTCCACTGCCATCGACTGCGCTCGTTAGGGTAATATTCCCATTATTGGTAATATTCACCGCATTGTTGATTTCTGTCTGACCTTGGAGATTTACCGGACCCGTTGTATTATCAATACTAGCAGCATTCAGGGTGAGGGTCGGTGCAGTCAGAGTGAGACCCCCGGTGCTGGTGATTGTCCCATCCACGGCGATCGCACCCGTAGGAGACTGGATTGTAGTCGGGACTGGGAGAGAGGTACTGCCAATGGTGATGTTGCCACTGCCATCGGTTTGTCCAATGGTAACGCTGCGGAATCCACTGCCGAAGTTGGCGAGTTCCGTAGCAGTTAAATCCAGGCCAGTTGTGGTCCCTGAACCGCCGACTGCAATATTCGTGGAGGGGTTTGCCGGTTGCAGGAACACTTGTCCACTACCGCTGAGGCGACCCCCCAAGTCTATCTCACTGCCGGTGAAGATTAAATCCTGGAATTGGGAGGTGAGGGAGGAACTGAAGGCGAGACTGCCGGTGCCTGCATTAAATGTCCCTCCGCTGTTGCTGACGGTGACAGGACTATCTAACGTGATGCCATTGGTGGTGGCGACTGCACCGTTGACAGTCACATTCCCTGCGGTAACCGTTACCTGTTCTAGGGGAGTGATACTGCCGATCGCACCCCCGAAGGTGACATCACTCGAACCGGCAGTGATATTCAGACTCCCACTGCCATTAATCGCACCGGACAGGGAAATATTGCCGGTGTTGCTGAGATTGACAGCATTGGTAATTTGTGTATCTCCGGTGAGGTTCAGTTCCCCCCCGGTATTACTGAGTTCGCTATTCAGATTGAGGGTAGAGGCATTCAGGGTAATCCC
>CAYUEH010000317.1:0-2058 GCA_964442465.1 uncultured Laspinema sp.
CTTTGAAAGGGGGGGGAGAGAGGGACTTTGAATCCGGCTCCCCTTCTCCCCTGAAAGGGAGAAGGGGTTGGGGGATGAGGGCCAACTGTCGAAATTGAGATGCTCCCGAGATTTGAGGGAGATATTGGCAATGGAGGTAACGGTATGGGTAATCTCGAAAGACCAGCGATCGCCCCTATCCTGACCACTGTTTCGCAGCACAGAGGGCGCAAACCGACCAGCGTTCAAGTTCCCCTGGAGGCGTGGGACAACCACAATGAGGACAAAGGGGCAATCCCAGGGACTGCGCTTGCACCCGCTGTGCCCAGCGCTCAAAAGTCCCTTGAGCATTCTCAACCTTAGAACCCTTGGGAGTTGCGGCATCAACACTCAACGGAGCCAGACGAGAAGGATGATCCTGCCAAAGTATTTCTTGATCCGCCAAATCTGGACATTTAACGTCAGATTTAGACCAATCCTTGGGAGAAAAGCGAATATCGGCGATCGCCTCAGAACGCCCCACATTCAACCGTTGCAAAATCCGGCGGCGTTCAAACATCAGGTTTTGGGCCCAAGCCGCGCTCGAAGTCGCCACCCGCAGCACCCCCCGTTCCACCGCCAAAGGACGGGTGTGTTGATTAATCTTCGGTCCGACGGCGATCGCCCAAGACTCCAGCAACTGCTGATATTCCCGTTGCTTTTGTCCCAGGGTCTGAGCCGCCAGAGCGCCTAAAATATGATCCAGAGAGTTAAAAGCCATCGAGTCAAACTCAATATTGAACTGAAACATTTACAATTGGCTGCAACAGTCCAGTCTGTGACTCTTGCCATGCCTCCTATTATAAAGACGGGGATCAGGCAGAGTCAGTCAAACTCCCTATCCTCAGGGAGTCACCCACCAGGCGAAATCATCACGAAATCACACAGGAGAGACGGCATGAGCGAACGGTCCCCCCAGGCGAGTGGAACCCCAGTTTCCCCAGAACCGGGATTAAAACCGGCATTAGCCGCAGTGCTAGAAAGTTTAGACGTCAAACTAGAGTCAGAATTAACCCGCTATCGACGACAAAAACGGGGTGATGCGGTGCAACCGTCCTACTCGGGGAATGGGTTGACCCCCCCTCAAAAAAGCGCAGTGGATTTAATTACCCTGTCCCCCAGTAGCACGCCACCCCAGCAGTCTCCTGCCTTAGAACTGTCCAGCGCTCAAACGTTGAAATTCGAGGCCCTCAAACCGATGTCGGGACCTGACGCAGCAGAAACGCCGAGTGATGCGGTTAATGGGAGTCAGAATCAGCCCTTGGAGATTCCGGCGATCGCCACCTCCGGGGACAACGGCAATGGCTCATCCGCAGCCCATTCAGGAACTGCCAATGGCATTGACTTATCGACCGAAAGCCCCGGTGCGATCGTCGGACCGACTCCGGGAACTGACCCCAAGGACCCCAATGAGTATCTCGACTCTTCCGAAAAATTAGTCAGTAGTTTAGATCAAGACAATGCCAAAAAGCTGGCTGAACTGCGGGCTAGACGAAAAACTCGGTCCCAAAATAGCTTCCTGAGTCCCTTGGGAATTGGGTCAATGCTGTTATTTGTGGTCGCAAGTGCCACCTTAATTTATGTCGTGACTCAGATGGGAGATGGGGAAGCCCCAGCCACTCGGCAAGCAGCCAATGGCGGCAGCAATGGGAATAGTCAGGTGTCTGAGGATACCTTGCCGAATCAAGGGGGTAGAATTACCCCAGATTTAACTAATTCCCAGTTTAAACCCTTGGATTTAGGGAATCTCGGAACTCTGGAGGAAAAACCGCCGGTAGCAGTTCCAACACCGAGTCCCCAAGAGTCTGTCCCGGCACAGGCGATCGCCCCCACGGTCACTCCCAACCCCGCCCCAGTCACGGTGACCCCAACTTCCCCCGGGTTGAGCAATCTGACCACCGATTATCTGGCTGGATCCGGACAGCCTACAGTGACTCCACCGGCCTCCGGAACCGCCCCCACTGTCGCTCCGAATGGGGGGACGGCAGCACCGGCAGCACCGGCAGCACCGGCAGCACCGGCAGCACCGGCAGCACCGGC
>CAYUEH010000317.1:2158-6689 GCA_964442465.1 uncultured Laspinema sp.
AGACTGCGATAGCATAGGATTAGGGTTCGTACCCGGTCCGCACCAGGCAGGATGTGAGCACTAGACTCTGGGCGATCGCCCCAAAGAGGGAAGGGAGTTTTAAACACTGGCCAGCCCTCGGTCATGGGGTAGAAGGCGATCGCCTTCTTGGGAAAACCCTGACATTTGAGCCTGGGACCTGGGGCGATCTGAGACGCACTATGCAACTGATATGGAGTCCGTTATGGGATTGTTTGACCGAATCATGAGGGTGATTCGCGCCAATATTAATAGTCTAATTAATAAAGCCGAAGACCCTGAAAAGATTCTCGAACAGACGATGATTGAGATGCAGGAGGATTTGATCCAACTGCGACAAGCGGTAGCTGTGGCGATCGCGACCCAAAAACGCACCGAGCGCCAGTACAGCCAAGCTCAGTCCACCGCAGACGAATGGCATCGACGGGCGCAGTTGGCCTTGCAAAAGGGGGATGAAAACCTCGCCCGGGAAGCCCTGACCCGTCGTAAATCCTACCAAGATACAGCGACGGGCATGAAAGCACAGATCGACCAACAAACCGGAGTGGTGGAACAGCTCAAGCAAAATATGCGGGCTTTAGAAGGTAAAATCGTCGAAGCGAGGACAAAAAAAGACCTTTATATTGCCCGTGCGCGCTCCGCCCAGGCATCCGAGCGACTCAATGAGATGCTCGGAAACGTCGGGACTGGGAATGCAATGGCGGCTTTTGAGCAGATGGAAGAAAAAGTTATGCAACTCGAAGCGCGATCGGAGGCAGTCGCGTCCCTCGGTGGCGATGACCTAGAAAAAAAATTTGCTTCCCTAGAATCCGGGGGTGAAGTCGATGATGAATTAACGGCACTCAAAGCGCAAATCAGCGGGAGTAACCCCCCTCGTCCTGAACTTCAGCCCGTCTCTGCTCCCCGAGATCCGGTCATAGAAGGAGAACTCCAAAAACTTCGCGATCGCATGGAGGAGTAACCCTGGGGATGGGATTTCTTCTCCATCACTCCTCCAGGAGCCACCTCCCACGAGGCTGCCTCCGGTTCAGCGCTCAATTTAGGGTGAATGTGCCAGAAATCCGTTCCGTTGCTTCCCGTCAAAATTGATAATTCTGTGAATTGGCAAGTGATCATGAGCGATCAAAACTTTAAGCCTTACCCTTTAAAATAGGAATAGGAATTAAACCCACTTAGAAAAACTCCCCTGAATCAGTGCCTTCGGAGTCCATATTCCAGGTGGTCCATCCACCCCAAAATATATCGGGATGTAGCGAGAAAGCGGATGAAGTTTTTACACTAGATTCATCAAGAGAGTCTTTGGTATTCGATCGCCGCAGTCACCTTCTGTCTCCGGCTGACACCGAGTACCATCAAATGAGAAGGAATGGGTGAGGACCGTTGCCACCCATTCCATCAACAGCGCGGATCTCAGGCCAGCAGCCTGTCCATAACAACCTACCTTGTAAACCCGAAAAGGAAAAATAGCATCATGGGATTGTTCGATCGCATTAGCCGAGTTGTCAGAGCCAATCTTAACGATATAGTCAGCAAAGCAGAAGACCCAGAAAAAGTCCTAGAGCAATCTATTATCGATATGCAGGAAGACTTGGTGCAGTTGCGCCAAGCCGTTGCCAGCTCCATTGCCAACCAAAAACGCACCCAGAAACAGTACGAGCAGGCCAACAACGAAGCCAATACCTGGCAAAGTCGCGCCCAACTCGCCCTCCAAAAAGGGGATGAAAATCTCGCCCGCGAAGCCCTCGTTCGCAAAAAATCCAACGCTGAAACCGCTGCCATGTTAAAAGCCCAACTCGATGGGCAGTTAACTCAGGTGGATAACCTCAAGCGGAATTTAATCGGTTTGGAAAGCAAGATTTCCGAAGCGAAAACCAAGAAAAATATGCTCAAAGCTCGGGCGCAAGCGGCTAAGGCGAACGAACAGCTTCAAAATACCCTCGGTTCCATCAACACGGGTGGCTCAATGGCAGCGTTCGAGCGGATGGAAGAAAAGGTCCTGCAAATGGAAGCCCGTTCTCAAGCGGCTTATGAAATTGGCGGCACGAACTTGGAAAGTCAGTTCGCGCAATTGGAGGCGGGAAGCGATGTGGATGATGAACTCTCAGCCATGAAAGCTCAACTCACCGGCGCATCTCCGGCTCAAAGTCAACTCCCCAGCGCCGGAGAAAGCAGCGCTCCCAAATCCGCTGTGGATGATGAATTGGAACAGTTGCGATCGCAACTCAATGACGGTTAATTCACCCTTTTGATTTTCCACAACTCCCTGATGTTCATGAGCTGGCTTGTCTTTCTTTCTGACTAAGGCAGCCCTCTACCCAGGGAGTTGTGGTTTTTCTATAGCAAGTCTAAATCATGATGACCTGAGAATTCAGAAGTGGGAGCATCTTGCTCCCTTTCAATAGTAGGGAGCAAGATGCTCCCACTCCGTTGAGAAATTGTCCAATTCATCTCCCCCATCTCCCCCATCTCCCCATCCCCCCCATCTCCCCATCCCCCCCATCTCCCCCATCCCCCCAATCTCCCCCATCCCCCCATCCCCCCAGTGACTACCCTGCTGTAAAATAATCACAGTTTAATAACATGGAGCGATCGCCCCGGAGTGGCGATCGCCGAGTACCTGATATTTGAAAGCGGTGGGCATGAGTAGCATTATCAAAGTCACAGATACTGAGTTTGGACCCGAAGTAGAACAAGCAACCACCCCAGTCTTGGCCTATTTTTGGGCCAGTTGGTGTGGGCCTTGCCGATTGGTCTCCCCCTATATAGACTGGGCCGCCTCAGAATATGGCGATCGCCTCAAAGTCCTGAAGCTCGAAGTCGATCCCAATCCTGAATCCGTGAAAAAGTGCGGCGTTGAAGGCGTACCGGCAATCCGAATATTTAAAGACGGCGCGATCGTGGAATCCTTTGAGGGAGCCATTACCAAACAGGCATTAGCCACCCTGATCGACGCCCATCTCTAAAAACTCATTGGGATTCCCTCACCGGATCTGCTTGATGATGAAAGCCTGCCTAGGCAGGCTTTGTTCGCAAGTGCCCCACCCTTGAGGGTGCGGGTTTAGCAGATCCAGGTAAACCGGATTCCGGATCCGTTGCACTCCATCAGCTTCTCACCCGTTAACCATCATGCAGTTTGCTAACCGTTTAGAACCCCTGCGTTCCAATGTCTTTGCAGATATGGATAACGCTAAAGCTAAGGCTAAAGCCGCAGGATTGAAGGTCATTGATTTATCCTTGGGGTCCTCGGACCTCCCCCCGGCACCCCATATCGTTGAGGCGATCGCTTCCTCTCTACCCGATCGCAACTCTCACGGGTATGTCCTCTTTCACCGCACCCAAGCCTTTCGCGAAGCTGCCGCCCGGTGGTACCATCAACGCTATGGCATTGCCGTAGACCCCCAAACTGAAGTCCTAGCCTTAATTGGCTCCCAGGAAGGCACCGCTCATTTACCCTTAGCGGTTTTAAATCCGGGAGATTTTGCTCTTCTCATGGATCCGGGCTATCCCTCCCATGCCGGTGGGGTGTACTTAGCCAGTGGTCAAATTTATGGGATGCCTCTGCGGGAAGAAAACGGATTTCTGCCCGTTTTTGAGGAAATTCCCCCAGCGGTTCTCAACCAAGCGCGGATGATGGTTCTGAGCTATCCTCACAACCCCACCACTGCGACTGCTCCCCTGTCGTTTTTCCAAGAAGCAGTTGCCTTTTGTCAGCAGCATCAGTTAGTCCTGGTTCACGACTTTCCCTACGCCGATTTAGTCTTTGATGCCCAGATTTCCGTTCCCTCCGTCCTGCAAGCGGACCCGGAAAAAACCGTTTCTATCGAGTTTTTTACCTTGTCCAAATCCTATAATATGGGCGGATTACGGGTAGGCTATGCCATTGGGAATCCCGAACTGATTAAAGCCCTGCGGCAAGTCAAGGCGGCAGTGGATTTTAACCAATATCAGGGCATTCTCAACGGGGCGATCGCTGCCCTCACAGGTCCCCAAGACACCGTAGGCGAAATGACCAGCATCTTCCGCAACCGTCGGGATGCCTTTGTCAACGCCCTCCATCGCATCGGCTGGCAAGTGCCGATGCCCGAGTCTACCATGTATGTCTGGGCCAAACTCCCCGAACAGTGGGCCCACAATTCTATCGGCTTTTGTACCCAAATGGTCGAAAAAACGGGCATCGCCGCTTCTCCCGGTTCCGGATTTGGCAAAATGGGTGAAGGGTATGTGCGGTTTGCCTTAGTTTGGGATCCGCCCGTGTTAGAAGAAGCGGTGGAAAGAATTGCCGAGTTTTTGAACTCTTAAGTTTACCGAATCCCACCCACCGAACAACCGATGAGTGAGTCTCATCGGTTGTTTTGTTCAACGGTTATAGCCTGTCTGGCGTGCCGTTTGGCAATGGACGATGGCGGCCCCCAACTGTTGGCGGTGAGGGTCTTACACAACTGCTGCCAGGACTGCTATATGATACTAAATCCGGTTGATAAAAGCATTAAAAATTGTAGGGTGGGCAATGCCC
>CAYUEH010000318.1:0-6684 GCA_964442465.1 uncultured Laspinema sp.
TAGAGTCCCTTGAGCTATCTCCCAGCCTCCCTTGAACTTAGTTATACTTTTCCACCGACCAGGATACATTCTTGGGAGGTTTGACCATCACCGGGAGACAGACGGTGAAGGTTGAGCCCCCATCGGACTGACTGTCCACAAAAATCTTACCCCCCATCAACTTGCAAAACCGTTGACCGATCGCCAACCCTAAACCCGTCCCGCCATATTTGCGCGTGGTCGAGGGGTCCGCTTGGGCAAACGCCTTAAAGATATGCTGCTTCTGTTCCGGGGTAATGCCAATTCCCGTATCTTTCACCCGAAAAATCGCATATTCCGTTGCGTTGACTTCCTCAGATTCAGTGGGAGAGGCAGCCGGAGATTGCCCGGGAGATTGAGTGGGTTCATCCTTGGCGGGTTTTTCCTTTCTAATCTTTTTAACCGACATAGAAATCATCCCGGATTCCGTAAATTTAGCCGCATTACTCAGCAGATTTAACAACACCTGCTTCACCTTAGTGCGATCGGCATACATACTGCCCATATTGCGGGGGCATTGGATTTCCAGGGTATTGCCATTTTTCTGAACTAACGGCAACACAGTCGTTTGCACTTCCAACAGCAACGTTGAAATATCAAAAGTTTCTAAGCATAACGTCATTTTCCCCGCTTCTAACTTAGAAATATCCAGCACATCGCTGATAATTCCCATCAAATTTTTTCCGGCTTGTCTGATTTTTTCCAAGTCGGAAATAAAATCTTCATAGCCCAACTCTTCCGCCTCTTCCTCCAACAAATCCGTATAACCAATAATCGCATTTAGGGGAGTTCTCAGCTCATGACTCATGTTAGCTAAGAAGACACTTTTGGCATAATTCGCAGCTTCGGCGGCTTCCTTGGCTTGTTGCAATTCAAATTGAGCTAATTTACCTTCGGTAATATCCCGAACAATAGCCAGCACTTCATCTTGCCCGCAAACCGCAAATCGCGCTTCAAAATGGCGACGCTTGCCGTTGATAAACCACTCATATTCAAAAACCTGAATCTCCCGAGTTTGTAAGGTGCTATTAACGTATTTTAAATAAAGATCCGCCAGTTCTGGAGGAAACACTAATTCCACGCTTTTTTGTAACAACTCCCCTTGGGGTTTTAAGATGGTATCCCCTCTTCCTCCTTTGTAATCAATAAAAGTGCCATCTTCGCTGAATCCAAACATCAAATCGGGAATGGCCATGAGTAAGGCCACATTTTTCGCTTCACTTTGATGCAGATCCGCCGTGCGATCGGCCATATTTTCAAAAAGTTCCCGGAGGCGATCGCTCATGGTGTTGAACGAGTGAGTCAGCAGGCCGATTTCCTCATAAGCCGAAATCTCAATGGTTTGGGTGAAGTCCCCTTCTGCAATCCCTTCCGTGGCGGAACCCAACTGGTACAAAGGTCCGGTGATCGACTCGGCCAGTTTTCGCGCCACAATCACCGCCACAAATCCAGTGACCAGAATCGCGAGAAGTCCCGTGGCGATCGCCTCCAACATTTTCCGCTCTAACAGGGCCGTAGATAGCTCAATCCGCAGGGCCGCCACTGGGTTGCCTTCTACGATCACCGCTTTAACCGCAATCAAACGGTTATCCTGCCACCGAAATAGGGTTCGATTCGGCTCTAGCAGTTGCCCCACCAAGGGTTCTTGATCGGGGATTACTTCCACCTGGGGAGAATCCTCCGCGATGACTTGTCCGTCGGTTTGATAAATCCGCGTAGAAAGGGCGATTTCTCGTCGCTGGTTCTCCGCCACAAGGGTTTGCAGAAACTGTTCGTTTCCTGCGGTCAACGCATCGCCCACGCTAATGGAGATTGCCTCCAGTAACTGATCGGCTTGTCGTTCGAGTTGTTTGCGCAGAGTCTGTTGCTGACTCCAAATTGAGATCGCTGTAATGGTCGCCATCGCGACCAGGGTTAAAGTCGTGACAGAGACCGTAAGTTGGGTAGTCAGGGACCGTTTTTTTTCGATGAATTTTCCCATGAAAATGATGTGTTTAGACCCGCCTAGACCCCACCTGGTAATGTCTTGGGGTCAAGACAAACAGGATGGGGCTTGAATTGCCTCTATTATGAACTTTTTTACCTGTTATTGCTCGACTGCGATTAACACCCTTGGGAATGGTTATAAGCGAATCTGACCCATTTGACCTCAATCTGTTATATTTATTTACATTTTATAAACATTTTCTTCAGATTTGGAAGACTAATGCTCAAGTTTCAACGGCAACGCCCCACCATCACGGCGAGCAACCCCCCACAAAATAGAGGGGTTGCTCGCCGTGATGAAACAATGATTTGAGGAGCAGCGAGTACCCCGGCATGAGAGTTCAAGTTCGAGGTCCTCAAGGCGAATTAACCCGAATCCCCAGGGTTATCCGGTGGGGTCGGATCGGGGCTGTCATGGCATCTGGATCCCGGAGACTGGCGATCGAGCAAACCCGTCGCTTTCCAGGTCCAATAAACTGTAAAAGCCCGACCCAATTCTTCAAAGGTTTTTTCCAATTCCTCCGATGACTGAATCGGTTTGGGAGTCGTGGGGGTTGGTTGTCCGTTCATGGTAGTAAGTTAGGAGTCAAGTTTAGAGACTTCTACTATCAGCGATCGCCCAGAAAATGGGTAGGTTCCAACCCAGCGATCGCTTGGGATCAAACCGGAGTTGAGGAGGGAAGGAAATACCCGACCAATCCGGGGACTATCCAGCCAAGCTGCGATCGCCATTCTTCCGCCAACCTTCCCCTTTGCCAATCTCTATCTTACCTCCCTTGGCCCATCCAAATCTGCTAGATTATCCGTTCCCCTGTGGAATTGCCTCCGGCTGTTTTTCCTGCCCATCCTGCATTTTCTCAGATTCTAATTTGGACCCAAATTAGAATTCTCTGTCGGTGTATCCGACTCCAACTCAATAGCATCGGCAGGTTATTGAGCGTTCTAAAAATTAACCCGCTTGAGTTCCGTTTCCGACCGGGTTAAACTCCTGGTCTGTCACTCAAAAATCAGCAAGCAGAGACAACCCGTATTATAAAAATGCCCCTTGAATTCTAAAAAAGTCTCTCAAAATCGCTACAAAATTTTTAGCAATGACTTTATTCTTGATAAAAAATCATAAAATTGCCTCTACCCATAGGAAGAAATGAGCAACCGGGGACAAAGTAAAGTGGCAACACCGGGCGGGGGATAAATCTCCCGTCGGGTATTGCCACTGAAATTGCCCATAAAAGAGCAGTCGGGCCGGTATAACCTACCCAACTGCTCTTTCTCACTGATTATTTAACCGAGTGCCACACCACACTCCGCCCCAATCGGGGCCAAATTAGACAAACTAGAACCGATAACCTGCACCCACCAACAGGCTAAAAGCGGCTTGATCCGTATTGCGATAAGCATCAAACGCCACTTTGGCATCCCCAAACAGAACAACGTTTTCCTGAACGACTGCCTCCACTCCCGTGGCCAGGGTTAAGGCATCTTGGTTACCCAGAGCGGTTTGTTGACCGCGTTCGGTGATGAAGGAATAACCCCCGCCAACGTATAAGTTAGCGTTATTCGTCACAGGGACATCGAGAGATAACATCGGAACCAATGCTGCGGCATTATTATTAATCAAGGCCGATCCCCGCACCGATAAGGCAGAATTCGGAACTTGATAACGACCTTGGACGTTACCGCCATAGCTTTCACTGCCTTGTCCCTCATCCCAGTTGTGAACGTTACCACCGAGACCCGCACCGATATAGTGACCCGCCATTCCTTGCTTGCCGGTGAGGGTTTGTAACCCTTCGGCATGAGCGGCACTACTAGAGAGGAGTGCCGGGATGATCATCACAACGGACAAAGCAGACAGAGTTGCAACAGACTGAAGAATTCGTTTCATAAGAGTCGGTTGGTGAATGAAATCTTGACAACCGTTGATACTTTGACTGTAGGGGGTGAGGGTCAGGGACAGGGGAGGGGATGTGGAAGTATTTAAAGTGACTCTTACACCGTCTGGGTGTTTCCCCGGATATTTCCCCGAACTCCCACCCAATCCACTGGCGCTGTCAAGATTTTAGTCCAATCGTCACCAGGCGATCGCCCCAGGGTATCACCGGGCAAAATCCCCCTAATCTAGACAGTCCCCAAACTGGCAAGGGAACTGGAACCAGTGGATGCCATCTCAGTCCTTTCCAGGGGCGATCGCACCTCAAGGATAATTCTCTCACAAAAAAAAATCGGTTGAGTTCCCCACATCAACTCCACCGACCCATCCGGACAAAATGCCAAACCCTTGAGCTTAAACCGAAGGACGATTGACCATAACTTTATCTAACAACTTTTGCTGAGTAATATAACCCAACTCATAACAATATCCCGGCAATAAATCTAATTTCTGCCGGACTCGTTGACAAGCCTTGCTCCGTCCGAACTCCGTGGGTTTGCTCATCACCCAGTTGACATGAGCTTCTTTATTCAGCGCCTTCCGGATTTTGACAATCTGCTTGATTAATTTCCGGGCTTTTTCCGCATCATCACTCTCTAAATACTCCCACTGGCCATAATTAGATACCGCATATTTATGAGCTTTATCTAATAAATAATGCAATGCTTTAAACAGCAATTTTAAATCCGACTTCATCAGCATTTCCACCTTTAAAGTCTTCTGGATAATTTCCGGGTCGCTCATGCTAATAAATTTCTGCAAATCACAGAACTTGTATTCCAAAGCCGAAACCGCTTTATAGATATCATCCAAAGTCCGCTCAATTTCATCAGAAATCAATTGTTGTTGTTCCGGTAGAAACAGAGTCCCTTGATGAGCGCGATAGGCGACTCCTTCTAATACCGGATAGTCACAAATCCCCGTTTGACGATATTGGGAGGTAAATCGAGCAATCAAGCGTTCCTCATACCGTTCTTCTTTAGAAGGGTTAGGACGGTGGCGATTCAAATTCATTTGGCGAATATTTTCTAACCACTCGCGCACCGCTGCCTCCACCTCGGGATTATGAGAAATTTTGGTGTTTCTCCCCCGCGCATGAGCAACCGTAATATAACAAGCGGTGATACTCGTAATCGTCGAGAGCATAAAGAAAAATAACGAAAATCCCAACCGGGAAAAATTGAGGGCGAATAGATTCCCAAAGAAGTTACTAGAGGCGAGGCGGACCTCTTCAACCCCGGAGGTGATTTCTCCATATTCGTTAAAATAGCGACTAAAAACTAGGGGTAATTCTCGGTTGAGAAAAATTAGGTCATTTCCCAATTCACTGCGAGTTTTGAGTTTTTCTTCCCAGTCCTCTCGCACCGCAAAGGTTTCGCTACGGATGCGATCGGCTTTTTGGCAGAGGGGTAGGTTTTCCTCCGGGACGCGACTCCAATCCCGTTCGCGATCGGCGACGGCACCGTTGGTTTCCACATAGAGAGAATCCCAACGGGGATCGGTACGCGGAATTTGAGATAACAATTGGAGGTTTTCTTGACATTGCGCAAAAGTGCGTTCGTAGGCGTCAGTATTGGGTTCCACTTGGCGAATTTTGCGGTCATGTTCTGCGATTAATTCTTCTGCGAGTTTATAGCTTAAGGCAGAACGGTTGTTAATTAATTCCGAACCAATTCCCGCCACAAAAGATTGCAAAATACTCATCAGTAAAAAACCCGCAAACCCCACCTGCGCCCAATATTTTTTACCGGGTCGGTTTCCGGCGGTAGCAGTTCCAGCGAGGTTGGTCCAATTGAGGAGAATTAGGTTTAAGACAAAACTGGCGACGGGCGCTACCCAAACATTTCCTAACCCTTTAAAGGCAAACAATAAAATAGGAAAATTGGTGATGGCATTAATTAAGGTGGCCCCGGAGACAATATCCGCAGTAATTTCCGAATCTCTGCGGACATCTCTGGGGACAAAGGCTTCACCATCAAAATGCCTAGGGTTGGCTTGGAGAAAGCCTAAGACATAGAGAATGGGAGGTTTAGGGTTGAGGGAATAATATAAATTCCAAAACCATCCTTGCCGTCGGGACCGTTTGACCAGTCCTACATAGTCGGGATTTTTTTCTAACCATTGAATTAATAACAAATCGTCGCTCAGGGATGCTGAAGGGCGATGCGATCCGTTCAGTGGTTCGAGTTCATTAGAGCGCACTAAATCGAATTTGTCGCTTTTCATAGAAGGTGTATGCCTACCGAAAAAGTGTCGGGAAAACCTGATTGCAGTGGGGGTAAGGTCCGCAGAATTCTGAGCGTCAGATTATGCAGACTAAGATGGCGATCGCCCCGGGGAGTAGGAGGGCGCAACTCTTGATTGCAGGAACGGTTTGGGCCAAATACGCAAGCTATCACGGAATCGGGTTTATCTTTGGAATGCAATAAACGAGGAAATATTTCCGGCTAAATTGCAGTAATCGGTAGTGCATACAGAGGTTTTGAGTTGAGAAGTGGGCAGATGGAGCGCCAACTGGGGTTAGCGGATGCTCAGTTTGGCAACAGGTCATGCCTATTTTACTAAAGCAAACCACAGGTTGGGGGAATTTTGGAGAAACTCCGCTGAAATTCGCGCTATAGCAAGGGAAGAGAGTTTTTTGGGGCGATCGCTCTCCCTGCAAATCAGGGTCCTTTCTCTTCAACAGGGTCCTTTAAGGGATTTCCAGAAAAAAAGTTCTGCATTAGAAGTTTTGCAGAATTATTCAAGCC
>CAYUEH010000319.1:0-3840 GCA_964442465.1 uncultured Laspinema sp.
ATTCTAGGGGAGGGTTAGGGTGGGGTTCTTCTGACGTGGCGATCGCCCCCAGTCCCAGAGGCGATCGCCTCCTGTCGTTCCCACATTAACGGAACTCCAAAAAATAAAATCTCCAAAACGTTCATTCGTGGTGACGGATCAATGGATTATCCCCGACAATGTAGGGGCGCAATGCTTGCGCCCCAGGGGCGCAAGCATTGCGCCCCTACAGATACCTTCCTTTCAGTTGAACGTTTGGATGATTTGTATTTTGCAATCCCCTAAGCGGTTCTCGGAATTCCCCCAGGTTCACCCCCATCCCTGTCCCATTCCTGACCCGAGGGGCGATCATCGCCTTAAATCCGATGTCTGGGTTGCCCGAAAAATGTTAAATTGAGTCCAGTCTCATTCCTGGGAATTGGAATTCAGTCGGAAAATTACCACCCGTTCCATCCAATTCTCCTGGGTCAACTGTTATCAATTCCCTCTTTTTTCATCTAAAATTTAACGCAACTGTTTTAAACCGACCCATTTTATAATAACTCATCAGTCAGAGGATTTTTCACAGACATGGCAATTTTACATGGCAGTTGGATTCAATCAGGGGATTCAACGGAAAGCAAACAAATCGGTGAATATTTATTAATTTGGGGAGAAACTTGGCGGCGATTTGTACCCGATGAAACGGCAAATTTTGGGAAAGTTCTAGCCCATCCTTTAGCTATGAATTCCCCCGAATTAACCGAGTTTATCAAGGGATTAAACGCAGAAAATCGCCTGTCCTGGGAATTACCAGACTGGGCAAACCCCACTCCCACCAAAGGGAAAAAACAAAAGAAGACCGACAAAAAGGCAGGGATTGACCCGTGGCAGAAGGTGGCGATCGCCCTACCCACGGATCTCAGTTCCACTCAGGGTCCCATTCCCCTCCATTCCGGAAGTCAACCCTCAGAAGAAGACTTCGCATTGTATCCCTGGCAAGTCGAGGGACTCTGCCTCTCCCCCACAGATGCCATTGATTTTTTATCCGCCCTCCCCTTGGGGACCCTCGACCCAGCAGACAATTTTATCGGGTCTGACTTGCGCTTTTGGTCCCACATTGCCCGATGGAGTTTGGACCTCCAGGCGCGATGTAAGTTTCTCCCCCAAATCCAACGCCCCCTCACCGGAGGGGCAGTCGCCCATTGGCAACCCCTCCTGGATAGCGACACCGATCGCAAGCGCCTCAACCGCTTCACCAAACAGATGCCAGTCGCCTGTCGCACTTATCAACTCGGGGACCCAGAAGAATTAGCCGTCCAATTCCCCCCGGAACCCCAGGAGTTGTTACAAGGATTTCTCTCTCATGCCATCGATATTCGCATCCGCAAGGCGAGTGGGGAGGATTCGATACCCAATTTGGTCTCGCCGGTGAAAGAATGGCTGCAAGGGTTGGTTTCTGAACCGGGGATGATTTCCGGGGAACCGGATGCGATCGCCAAAATTGAATCAGCGATCGCCTCCTGGACCGCCCCAGTCGCCCCCCATCTCGCCGGACAGCAACCGTTTCGCGCCGCCTTTGAACTCGTGCCCCCGGAATACGGCGATAATCGCTGGACCTTGCAATATTTCTTGCAATCCGTGGATGATGCTTACTGTTTAGTTGATGCCAAAACCATCTGGAATAATCCAGTGGAACAGTTTGTATATCAAGGTCGCACCATTGAACAACCCCAGGAAACGTTATTGCGGGGATTAGGATTAGCTTCCCGCCTATTTCCGCCCTTGGAAGGGAGTTTAGATACCCAATCTCCCCAATCCTGTGCGATCGCCCCGCTACAAGCCTATCACTTTATTAAATCCGTCACTTGGCGGTTTGAAGATAGTGGATTAGGCGTCATTTTACCCGACAGTTTGTCTCCTCGGGATGGGTGGGCGACTCGCCTAGGATTATCCGTTCGCGCCGATAGTCCAACTCGTCCCCAAGGCGGATTAGGATTACAAAATCTCCTGAATTTCAAGTGGGAATTAACCATTGGCGGTCAAACGATTTCCAAGAAAGAATTTGACCGTTTAATCGCCCTGAATTCTCCTTTAGTTGAAATTAATGGAGAATGGGTGGAACTGCGGGACCAGGATATTCGCGCTGCTACGGACTTTTTTAAATCCCGCAAAAATCAGATGTCTTTGACCTTAGAAGATGCCTTACGACTGGCAACGGGCGATACTCAGGTCATGGAAAAACTCCCGGTGGTTAAATTTGAAGCCGGGGGACATCTGGAGGAATTGCTGAATACGATTACTAACAAGCGATCGCTAGAAGATTTAGAAGTTTCTGCCAACTTCAAAGGGGAACTGCGACCCTATCAATTACGCGGCGTCAGTTGGTTAGCTTTCTTACAAAAATGGGGATTAGGCGCTTGTTTAGCCGATGATATGGGATTGGGTAAATCCATTGAAACTATTGCATTTTTGCTATATTTGCAAGACCAGAAAGAATTAGAGAATCCAGTCCTGTTAGTTTGTCCCACCTCAGTTTTAGGCAACTGGGAACGAGAAATTAAAAAATTTGGACCCAAACTCAAAGTCATGGTTCATCATGGGGATAAACGCGCCAAAGGGAAAGCCTTTGCTAAAGCCCTGGAAGGCAAAAATTTAGCGATTACCAGTTATCCTCTGGTTTATCGGGATGAAAAAGAATTGCGGAGTATTCCTTGGGACGGCATCATTTTAGATGAAGCTCAAAATATTAAGAATCCCCAGGCGAAACAGTCGAAAGCGGTCCGAGATTTGATTGACGAAGAAACCCAACCCTTCCGGATTGCTTTAACGGGAACGCCGGTAGAAAACCGCCTGCAAGAACTGTGGTCAATTATGGACTTTTTGAATCCGGGTTATTTAGGGGCCCGACAATTTTTCCAACGGCGATTTGCGACACCGATTGAGAAATATGGGGATACAGATTCCTTAGAGGCATTGCGATCGCTGGTTCGTCCTTTTGTCCTGCGTCGCCTCAAAAGTGATAAAACCATCATTCAAGATTTGCCCGAAAAACAGGAGAATCCGGTATTTTGTGGATTGTCTGCGGAACAGGCAAAATTGTATCAAGCAACCGTGGATAGTACCTTGGCGGACATTGATTCTGCCGAAGGGATTCAGCGGCATGGGTTGATTTTGGCATTGCTGGTTAGATTGAAACAAATTTGTAATCATCCGGCACAGTTTTTAAAAGAAAAGACCCTGAATCAACCGTTGCGATCGGGTAAGTTGGTACGCTTAGAGGAAATGTTAGAAGAGATGCTGGCAGAAGGCGATCGGGGCTTAATCTTTACCCAATTTGCCGAATGGGGGAAACTCCTGCAACCCTATCTCTCCCAAAAATTAGGTCGAGAGGTTCTATTTTTGTATGGAGGAACCCGCAAGAACCAACGGGAAGAAATGGTCGATCGCTTCCAACAAGACCCCCAAGGACCACCGATTATGATATTGTCCATCAAAGCCGGTGGGGTCGGTTTGAATTTAACCCGCGCCAATCATGTTTTCCATTATGACCGTTGGTGGAATCCTGCTGTAGAAAATCAAGCCACGGACCGCGTATTTAGAATTGGACAAACTCAAAATGTGCAAGTGCATAAATTCATCAGTACCGGCACTTTGGAGGAAAAAATACACGATTTAATTGAGAGTAAGAAAGAGTTAGCTGAACAAGTTGTAGGCGCAGGTGAACAATGGTTAGCGGAGTTAGATAGTGATAATTTGCGGAACTTACTCATCCTCGATCGCAATGCTGTCATTGATGATGATGAGGAATAATAAAACTCAACCCAAAAAGCCCTCACCCCAAACCCCTCTCCCAAGGAGGGAGAGGGGCTTTGAATTGTA
>CAYUEH010000319.1:3940-6651 GCA_964442465.1 uncultured Laspinema sp.
GCGGGGGAAATGCCACAAAATATTGAAGAAGTGTTTGCGGCTAATGGGGTGAGATTGTTTCCTTTTACCCTCGAACAAGTCAATTCCCGCTGTAGCTGTCCGGATAAAGCCAATCCCTGTAAACATATTGCAGCGGTGTATTACTTGTTAGGCGATCGCTTTAGTGATGACCCGTTTGTATTGTTTCAATTACGGGGACGCACCCAATCCCAAATTCTCGCGGCATTACGGCAAACTCGGGGTACGGATACGGATGCAGAACCAGCGGAGTCTAAAGCAAAAGAACATAAATCAAAACTGCATAAATCTCCTTTAAAAGTCGATAAATTTTGGCAGTATGACGACCAGTTAGAATCGGGATTAGTAGTGATTGCCCCTGCGCCCAGTAGCGAAACGGTGTTAGATGTTTTAGGACCGATTCCTATTAAACCAGCAGCAACGGGACAAGCGGTGATGCAGTCATTAACTAGCATTTATCAAACTGTTAGTCAGCAGGCAATTTTATCGGCATTAAGTCGCGATGGATGAATAAAACTGTTGCTTTTAGTCCGGAGGATCCCCCCAACCCCCCTTAAGAAGGGGGGCTTTTTTTTAGGCTAAATCTGGTTGGAAAAAGTTGGTTTTCTGTTTTAGCCCGCGCAGGCAGGCTTTGTCCGTATAGCCCCACCCTTGAGGGTCCAGGGTTTTTCTAAAAAGCCCCCCTTCTTAAGGGGGGTTGGGGGGATCTCTCCGGGATTTTGCAACTACAATAGAGTTAGGATATCGGCTTTTTTCCCTTAATTTATAACCGAAGAAATCGCTAATTCTACTGTAAAAATGCTACCGGATCCTAAGTGACTTTCCACGGCAAGATGCGCTTGATGTTTCTGCCCGATCGCCTGGACAATGGCTAAACCCAATCCCGTCCCCCCAGTTTGACGGCTGCGATCGCTATCCACACGGTAGAACCGTTCAAAAATGCGGGTTTGTTCCCCCGATGCAATGCCAATCCCTGTATCTTTGATAGTAATCACCGCAAGGCGATCGCGCCGTGTTAACTCAATCACAATGTCACCCCCACTCGGTGTATATTGAATCGCATTGGCAATTAAATTAGACACCAACCGATACAGTTGGGATTCATGTCCTAACACATAAATTTCCGCCTCGGGAATATGACTCACCAGATGCACTTCAGCCAGGATTGCTAACTCTAAAAATTCTTCCGTCAAATCACTGACTAAATCATTTAAACAGCAAGGTTTAAACGGGATTTGGGATGAATTTTGCTCCAAACTGGTTAACAAGAGTAAATCAGAAATTAAATGACTCAACCGCCGTCCCTGTCTTTCCACAGTTTGCAGCATCAGGGGAATTTCCGACTGATTGGCGGGGGGTAAGCGTAACATTGCCTCTACTGTTGCTAACAGACTTGCTAGAGGCGATCGCAATTCATGGGCAGCATTTGCCGTAAACTGTTGCTGTTGCTGATACGATTGATAAATCGGCTGCATCGCTAATCCCGATAGCCACCAACTGGAAATCATCACCAACCCCAAGGCAATGGAAAATCCCATCCCTAAAATCCATCGCATCCGCTGCACTTCCCCATCAAAGGCTTCTAAAGTTCGGCCAATTTGTAAATATCCCCAAGAGGGATGAGAATGATGCAGGGAAGAAGACTCACTGGGATAGTGATTGTGTAAAATAATCGTAAATTGGTGATAGCGAATCCCATTCGGACTCTGAAACGTTTGCCAGGGTTCAGGATGGAATGTTCGGGAAATGCCTAGGGGAGGATTGGGAGAAAAAGCCAGGAGTTTGCCTTGGTGATTAAACAGCCGAATATAGTAAGTATTGCGATCGCTAATTCCTGTCGTATGGCGTTCAATTAACGTTGGACTAATATTACAAGATTCTCCCGCTACACAGAGTTCCGGCAAAATCCGCTTCAAAACCGTTGTCGCTTCCCCCGAAGGCGGTAACATCGGTTCTAAACTATCATGCAACGTCCCGGCGATCGACTCCATTTCTCGTTCCATTGCATCCCAACTCGACTGAATCAGCGATCGATACAAACTCAAACCGGACAAACTCAAAATCACCGCCATCACTCCGGCATACCAAAAGGCAAGACGGAATCGACTGCGGCGAAATAATTGATGACTATTCATTGCCTAAGAGATTTACAGAGATGTATTAAATCGATACCCTTGCCCGGGAATGGTTTCAATGGGACAAGGACAACCATAATTAGCTAACTTGCGCCGTAATAAGCGCATTTGTGCCGCTACCACATTACTAATCGGTTCCTCATCCAAATCCCAGAGTTGATAGCGAATCTTACTCCCAGAAATAATGCGATCGCAATTTTGCATCAAATAGGCAAACAGTTGAAATTCTTTCACCGTTAACGGAATCAGTTGAGGCGGTTGACTCAATCCGAAATATAGGACATTATTCCCATAATCCAAGGTAAATCCACCCACCGTCAGAGTTTGGGGTTGGAGTTGAGGCGATCTCCGCTGTAATGCACGCAAACGCGCCAATAATTCTTCCATCACAAACGGTTTCACCAAATAATCATCCGCCCCCGCATCCAGTCCCGCCACCCGATTTTCCGGCTGTCCCAACGCCGTCAACATCAACACAGGTAACGGATTTTGATGCAATCTCAATCGCTGACATAACTGTAACCCAGATAACTTCGGCAGCAACCAATCCACGATCGC
>CAYUEH010000320.1:0-6624 GCA_964442465.1 uncultured Laspinema sp.
GCTTCTCGAAGCGCGGCTACATGAGTTTTTTGGGGATTAAAGTTATCTTATGGACTGGCGCTTCTCGAAGCGCGGCTACATGAGTTTTTTGGGGATTAAAGTTATCTTATGGACAGGGCTATTTTTTTATAGACTATCAGTTCTCTCTCTTAGCCCGCGCAGGCGGGCTTTGTCCGTATGCCTCCGGGCTTGACGCTGCGGGTTTTTATAGCCCTCTCTCGATGAGAAAGGGGAGGGTAGCCGTTGCCACCCTCCCCTTTAATCTGAAATCAATCACTGTTGGCCCTCAACCTGTTCTAAGCGATCTAACCGAGTGAAATCGATTTGAACCGCTAACCCATCACCGTCGTTTTCCTGGGAAGGAGAGGTGAGTCGGATGGGAAGGAGGAGGGGAGTGCCGAATTGAGTTTCGGGGTTTTGATTGGGGAGATCCCAGTCAAAATCACTAATTCCCCGTTCCAGATCGGCCCGATCGCCCATATCCGTTGGCGTCATCGTCTCGGTAGGTTCGGACGTTGTTTCAGGACCCTGTGCAATCAACGGTTCAGAATTCATGGCTGTTGCCGGTCCCATCGCGGTCAGACTCAGACTGACTCCCGCGAAAATCAGTAGTGTAGACAGTAGTTTTGGCATATATATACCCCCTTAGATATTTTAGGGTGGTTTTACTAGACAAGGTAAGAAAGAAGCCTGTTTAACTCGTCCATGAAAAATTCAACAGTCAGACCCTGGGTCTGCTATTGCGATCGTCATGAAACCCCAACTTTTCAACGTGGTTTTTAACGTTTCAGAAAACCTGGTAACATTATACCAAAACCCAGGCAAAAATCATCATCCTAAAGATGTACAGATAAAGACCAACCGGATTGAGCGAGGCGATCGCGCACCATGACTTCCCACTGGCCTAAACTGTCAGTGAATTCGGGTTTATGCAAACCCGAGAGCCAAAAAATCAGGGCATCTTCGTCCGTGTCTTTATAGTACCGTTTGCGAAAGCCAACCTCTCGAAAGCCAAACTTTTGGTAGAGGGACAAAGCCGATTGATTAGAGCGACGTACTTCCAGGGTGGCCCATTCCAGTCCCCGCACAGAAGCACAAGCCAACAGCCCATACAAGATAGCCTGACCGAAACCCTGATGCCAATAATCGGGATGAATCGCCAGAACCGTGATATGAGCTTCCTCCAGAATTGACCAGAGGCAACCGATCCCCACCAGAGGGGAGAGGGGAGTAGAGACTGGGGAATCAGAAGAGTCCGGTGTTGAGGGAATCGATAACACCAGCAAATCACTGTTAGGACTGTTGAACTCGCGCTGATAGGCATCAAAGCTCCACATTCCGCCCAAAGAACGCTGATCGAGTTCCACGACAGACTCTAACAGGTCGGGGGTGAGTCGGTTGAGTAATAGAACAGGCACAAAACAGCCGAGGTTAATTGGAGAAAGGACAGGAGACGATTGTACACTGGAAAACGAAGCCACTTACGCGGATCGACCTAACCTCATACAAATAGTTAAATATGGTATCCATTCAAACCCCGACGGTTCAGAAAACAGGCCGTCAGTATCTAAGTCAATCCAGTAGCGCCCCTTCGACGCGATCGCCCAACCAGGAACTGCTCCCGCTCACCGCCGGAGTCAATCCAGGCGATCGCCTAGAAATCGGCGGATGTGATGTTGTTACCTTGGTCAAGCAGTTCGGTTCGCCCCTTTATATTGTGGACGAAGACACCCTCAGAGAAGGGGCCAGACAATATCGGGACTTCTTTGTTCGGTACTATCCCGGTCAATCTCAGGTGTTGTATGCATCGAAAGCTTGGAATTGCTTGGCAATCTGCGCGATCGTCGGCCAGGAAAACCTGGGGATCGATGTTGTCAGTGGCGGTGAACTGTACACGGCCCTAGAAGCCGGTGTACACCCCGAAAAAATTTATCTCCATGGCAACAACAAATCTAAAGAAGAATTACAGATTGCCGTTGCCAGTGGCTGTACCGTCGTTGCCGATAACTGGCAAGACTTGCATCAGTTAGTGGAGATCGCCAAAGAAACCGCACAATCCGCCATCCGGATCATGTTGCGGTTCACCCCGGGGATCGAATGTCACACCCATGAATATATCCGCACCGGACATCTCGACAGTAAATTTGGCTTTGATCCCGACCAAATCGAGGAAGTCTTTGCCTTTGTCCAACAGCATCCCGTTTTGAACTGCATTGGACTCCATGCCCATATTGGCTCCCAAATTTTTGAACGGCAACCCCATCGGGACCTAGCTGGGGTGATGGTACAGTGGTTAAAACAAGCCGCTGCCTACCAACTCCCGGTGACGGAACTGAATGTCGGAGGCGGATTAGGCATTCGTTATACGGAATCTGATGACCCACCGAGTATTGAGGAATGGGTCAAAGGCGTTAGCGAAGCCATTACCGAAGCCTGCGAGTCCCAACAAGTGGCTTTACCGAAACTGCTTTGTGAACCCGGGCGATCGCTCATTGGTCCAGCTTGCGTCACCGCCTACACCCTAGGCGCACAAAAACAGGTCCCCGGAATCCGCACCTATCTTTCCGTAGATGGCGGGATGTCCGATAACCCCCGTCCGATTACCTATCAATCCGTCTATCGAGCCGTTGTTGCCAATCGGATGTCCGCACCCCTGACTGAAACTGTTACCATAGCTGGTAAGCATTGCGAATCAGGGGACATCGTAATTCATCAAGCCAGTCTGCCGCCAACGGAAAGCGGCGATATTCTAGTCGTCATGACCACAGGTGCTTACAATTACAGCATGGCCTCGAATTATAATCGGGTACCCAGACCCGCTGCCGTATTAGTCAACGATGGCATTGCGAATATCATCCTGGCCCGGGAAACTTACGAAGATTTAATTCGACAAGATCGCCTACCAGAAAGACTGGCTCATCTGAGTTAATCGCCATTTATCTTGGCCCAGGACCAGCGGTGTAAGCCCTTAAAACTTCTGGAATTGAACCCGGTAACGGGTTAAACCCTGATTCCAGTTCCCGGCGATCGCTTGGACGGTGGACAACAGCTTTGGCTCAACCACCTGTGGGTGAAAACCCCCGAAAAAGCAAGAGGCTGGCGAAGTTGCCAGCCTATCAATCTCGTCATGTAGAAGCGCAAGGTTAATCGAGATCCGATGGGATATTTGTGGGAGCAATTGTCGATCGACCCGAACTGGACTCAGTCCTTGCTGCTTCACCTGGTCCAAATTTGGAAGGAATGGATTAAAACTCCGCTTGACATCCTGTTAGTTTTGGCCCTGACCTATATGGTGCTCGTCATCATTGGGGAGCGCCGCACCCTTTGGATCGTTCGCGGGTTTATCATTCTGATGGTCGCAGCAGCTATCAGTAGCCGCCTCGAACTGACTCTGTTGAGTTTCGTCCTCAATAACTTAGTGATCGGTTCGGCAGTGGCAATGGCGGTGATTCTGCAGTCGGAATTCCGCCGTTTTTTGGAACAATTGGGTAAAGGCGAAATCCGGCAACTGTTTCAACCCTACCGCCAGATCATTCCTAAACCCGATAGTGTCATTGATGAAATCGTCGATGCAGTCAAGGAACTCTCCCAAAACCGCACCGGCGCTTTGATGATTTTAGAAACCAGCGGTCCCATCGACGAACGGGATTTTTCCGTCCCGGGGGTAAAAATCAATGCCGAGGTTTCTAAAGAACTCTTGCAGACTATTTTTCAGACCAGTACCCTTTTGCATGATGGGGCACTGTTAATTCGCGCTTCTCGAATTATGGCAGCCGGGGTGATTCTCCCTTTGTCCGATCGCACCGCTTCCCGACAATTAGGAACCCGCCATCGCGCTGCAATGGGGATTACTGAACGAGTCGAAAACTGCGTTTGCGTCGTGGTTTCCGAGGAAACCGGATCGATCTCCTTGGCCGAAAAAGGTACCCTGAATCGACCTTTAACCAGCAGTAAACTCAAGGAACTACTCCAGGCTCGATTTTCACAAACCGTCGAACGGGAACCCGTTGCTCCAGATTTGCGAAATTTAGTCCGTCAGTTAGTATCAAAAGCAGTCGGACTCGTGCTACGCTTGCTCCGTCTTCCATCATCGGCTTCACGGGAGAAAAAATGATTACCAAGCCATCAGCTTTACAACAGTTGCCTGCTGACCTCGATCGCGAGAGACTCCCCAAGCACGTAGCCGTGATCATGGATGGAAATGGTCGATGGGCGAAGCTTCAGGGAATGCCCCGGTTTATGGGGCATCGGCGCGGAGTCGATACCCTCAAGGACCTCCTGCGTTGCTGTCGGGATTGGGGAATTGCCGCCCTCACGGTTTATGCCTTTTCCAGTGAAAATTGGGGGCGTCCCCTAGAAGAAGTCAATTTTTTGATGACCCTGTTTGAACGGGTCCTGCGCCAAGAACTCCAGGAGATGATGGAGGAAAATGTCCGAATTAACTTTGTGGGAAACTTAGAGTCCTTGCCGAAATCTCTCCTAGAAGAAATTGAGCGATCGGTCGAAAATACTCGCAATAATCAGGGGATTCACTTTACGATCGCCACGAATTACGGGGGTCGTCAGGAAATCGTCCAAGCTTGTCGGGCGATCGCCGAACAAGTCCAGCAAGGTTTAATTCAACCCGAACAAATCGATGAGGCGTTATTGGAACGTCATCTCTACACGAACGAAGTCGGGGACCCCGATCTGTTAATTCGCACCAGTGGCGAAATGCGCCTCAGCAATTTTCTCCTCTGGCAAGTCGCCTATTCGGAACTCTATGTCACCGAAACCCTCTGGCCGGATTTTAACCGAGAAGAATTCCATTACGCCCTCCGTTCCTACCAAAAACGAGAACGCCGTTTCGGCAAAGTCTAACCCTCCCCCATCTCCCCCATCCCCCCCATCCCCCCTAGGGTCCACTAAAAATCGCTTCTTCAATATCTCGCCGACTCAGGGAATATTTGAAGGAGCGTTGAACATCTTGCACCCCACCCTCAGCACTCATATAACGGACACTGACGTGATCCACATCCAGTACCAGTTCGGCATTCCAACTGGGGCGTTCTACCCGCCAGCAGTGCAGTTCAGTTCGGTCTTGTTCACATCCTTGGTCCTCTAACCATTCCTCGATCGCCGGAAGCGCATGATTATAAAGCGGGGTATCCGATGAAGGTAATGTCATAGTTCATTTAGCCTTGCTCAAGTAAGTTGATCAGTTTAGAAGTTTTGTTCTGCTGGGATTCACCGATCGCCGTCGCCCTGTCCTGTTTTTTTTGAAGATCAATCCGGCATTTCACCGGTTCCACATCCCCATTAGACCCGATAAATTCATTCTCCCATCCCAGAGGAGCAAAGAGACGGGCACTGAGAAAAACTCTTGAGTTTGAGCGGGTAACGGCACATTTTCCCGGGTTAACCCGATCGCGATCGCCAGCAACAAACACCCGATCAACGTGATCACAAGAATCAACAGCACAAACAACTCCCCACCGGACAAAGGACGCTCAGACGGCTCTCGATCCGTCCCTACAGACCGCCCATAAACAGCGTCAGGCTGGCGTTTCCAGTGCGGTGGTAGTTGTATTCCATTTTCCCAAATTCCCTCCCGCTCTAGTCTCAATTTCACATCATAGAGATGTCGTTCTCGGTCATTACTCAGAGTCTTGTAGGCATCCTTAATCTGTTGAAACTTTTCCCGCGCTTCCTCCTGGGGAAGGGGGGAGGTATCGGGATGATAGCGCTTGCTCAGTTCCCGATAGGCGCGGCGAATTTCCGGCACCGTTGCCCCATTGGAAAGGCCCAGCAAGGCATAATAATTCAGTGCCGACAAGGTACCCGGTGGCATCGGGGGTTTTCGGTTGTTGAAGTTTACTCGGTTTTGAGTCACAACACACACCACTGGCTTCAGTTTTAGCTAGTTTATCGCATCTGTTCAGAGTTCTGATTTTAAGTAAACTCCGTGCGAATCCGGGCGATCGCCTCATTCAGGGAGTCGCTATCCACCCAATTGACAAACCCCCCATAAATAATATTCCCCTGGGTATCCGCCAGGAAAATATGGTCAATTCCTAACCAATTTTTCCAGATGCGGACCACGGTCCCATCCCGGAGGACAAAAAGCGGGCGAGAATTTTTCAAGTCGCTGTCTGAAGCATAGTTGATGCCCTTAACCTGGTCTAAAAGGGCGATCGCCTCCTGAGTCACGGGCCCAATCGAGGTGGCAAAATTCGCCTGTTGGTTACCCACTTGTCGCACTTCCCATTCCAGACGAGATTTCAACTCCTCAGAAATCGGTAACCACTCCAACTCCCCTAACACCGTCTGCGTGCGTTCGGTGCGTGCCCGCACCCGATAGACATCGGTGAGTAACTGTTCAAGACTTTCCCGGGTCAGATATTCCGCAATTAACCCGGTGATCCCCAAAACGCCGATGCCGCCGAGGACTCCGGCGGGACCCCCCAACATCGCTAAAGCAGCGGCGATCGCTGCGGAACCTGTTAACCCCGTCGTTGCCATGGCGATCGCCAGAATAATTCCCGGCAGTCCCAAAGCGGCCACCTTTTTTACCACTTCATCCATTGGTTCTATCCTTCCTGGGAGGTCGTTACACATGATGTCGAGCCTACGATTTCTAGGGTA
>CAYUEH010000321.1:0-6605 GCA_964442465.1 uncultured Laspinema sp.
CTTATCCAATTTGAACCATATCACTATACTGAGTTAGCAAGTCATCATAGCTCAAACTATCCGTGGCTTCCTGGGGACTCCAGAGTAACTCAAACACTAACAGATAATCTGGGGTGATGGCGGCGACTTGTTGGAGGGCCGATCGCAATTCTTCCGCAGAATGGAGGGGGCCGAATAAGGGCTGATCATCTTCGGTTCCCAGGAGGAGGGTCACCACGAGATAAGAGGCGGGGTCCCCTTCCGATTGGGGGCGGGCTTGATTCTGCCGAATTTTACCCCCAACATTACTGAAGGTTTCTGCACTAAATTTACTGCGTTCTTGAATGGATAATTGTTCAAAAACTCGCCCTGCTTCTTCCCGACTCTTGACAGTTTCTGAATGGGTTTGAACATGAGTCCAATATTCAGGATGGCGGAGTAAGGATAAGGCAGATTCTTGTAAAAATTCCGTCAATCCTTCGGGCGTATCGAGTTCGGCACTGAGGCTTAAATCGGTGAGATGGGATTGAATCTCTCGGGCGGAAGCTAATAGGGCAACCTGCAATTTGGTGACGGTGACAATCTCATTGTCGAGTTCTGAAACTGCTGCGGCTGCCCGTTTAGAACGAATCCACCACAGTGCAGCGATCGCCCCTCCGGTAATCAGTAAAAACAGTAAAAATTTCCAGGGAAAGCGATTATTCCGAGTAGCTTGGGTCCCGGCATAGCCCGATTGGGGAGAGGGAGATGCGGCAGGGACGGGTTGGGTGGTTGCCGGTGCTGTGGGACTGGGGACATAAGTTGGCGGGACGACTGGGGCGGGTTTGAGTCCAGTTCCGGCAGAATCCTCATACTGGCGATCGCTGTATTGGGGAGGGGGATAGTAGGGTTGCGGGACCGGAACTGGCACTGGGACCACCACCGTTCCTCCTCTGGATGGGGAGGAGGTTTGCGGGACTGGAGTGGGTGTTGGAGTGGGTGTTGGAGTGGGTGTTGGAGTGGGTGTTGGAGTGGGTTGCGCCTCGAAGGAACCGCCCCTTGCTCGTCCTCCGGTATTGCCGCGACTGGGAGTGGACTCTGTGGGCGGGGGATTGT
This sequence comes from uncultured Laspinema sp., assembly GCA_964442465.1. GTDB lineage: Bacteria > Cyanobacteriota > Cyanobacteriia > Cyanobacteriales > Laspinemataceae > Laspinema. The sequence goes on from CAYUEH010000321.1 coordinate 1,075, forward strand.
TCGTGCGCGAGGGACTGTTGCTACTACCGGAGCCACTGGAACTCGGGGCTGAACGACTGGGAGAAGGATTGGTGGTGCGAGAAGGGGTGGAACGGGAGGGAGTGGAACGGGAGGGGGTGGAGCGCGAAGGAGTGGAACGGGAGGGAGTGGAGCGCGAGGGGCGACTGAAAGACCCTCCCCGGCTTCGTCCTCCGGTGCGGGCTAAAGCAGTGGATTGAACCTCTATCCACTCTCCCATTGGGCGGATCGAAGGGGTAATCTTGACTTCATTAAAGAGCAAGAGGCAAAGGAGAGTGGTTAAGGTGAGATTAAATTTATGCATGGCTGAAAACCCAGCTTTATTTATTTAGTCATAGCCCATCCCCCTCGGAATTGTCATCTTTTAGTGACAGATTGTCCGAGTTTTGGAGGAGGTCCGGGCGGCGATCGCGAGTGCGTTGCAGTTGTTGTGCTTTGCGCCACTCCTCTATTTTACCGTGATGTCCCGAGAGTAACACATCCGGTACTTTCCAGTCACGAAATTGGGCCGGACGGGTGTAGTGGGGATAGTCCAGCAATCCATCCTCAAAACTCTCTGCTTCTAGGGATTCGCGTTTACCCACGGTTCCCGGAAGCAGGCGGACGACCCCATCGAGTAAGGCTAAGGCGGGAATTTCTCCTCCGGTGAGGACGAAATCTCCTAGGGAGACTTCCCGGGTGACGAGATTCATCACCCGTTCATCGATGCCTTCATAATGTCCGCAAATCAAGACAAGTTGCTCGAAATTTTGGGCCAATTCCCAGAACAGATTGCGATTCATCGGTTGTCCTTGGGGGCTGAGAAAAATCACCTCGCGGCGAGGGAGGATGGGTAAGGATTCGACTGCGGCAAATAAAGGTTCAGGTTTCATGACCATTCCGACGCCTCCGCCATAAGGTTCATCATCGACTCGGCGATGCTTATCCGTCGTAAAGTCGCGAGGATTAAGGAGATGGACCGCAGCAATCTGGTTAGCCAGGGCTTTCCCGAGGAGGGAAGATTGCAGTGGGGTGGTAAAAAAATCGGGAAATAACGTGATAATATCTATTCGCACAGGGACAACCAGGGAGCGGACACAATCTTTTATTATAGGTCCGACTATCCAAGCTACCCGAGATTGGGCATCCCTCCTAGGTCCGGTAGAGGCGATCGCAAAAGCCTAATGCTTTACCCTGCTGTGATCTTGGCCAAGGGCACGCCACTATTGAGGAAAATACCGTTCGGGGGTGATGTTTGAATTCTAAATATTTGTGGAAATTTTTGCCATTATTGCCATTATATCGACTGAATAACCACCCGCGCTGACCCGGTAAAAACGGGCAGAAATCCAAAGGAGCAAGCAAGCGGGGCGATCGCCTTCCCTGCACAGGGATTCAGCAGACACGGAAAAAAAAACCGTGGAATCGTAAAAAACGTGAGAAAATTAAACTCCCTGACCCTGGGTCCGCACTTGGGCGAAAGAACAGCCCATCCGGTGATGCAAAAACGGACAAGAATGCCCTCTAAAGCCCTGCGCTTGGGGAAGGATCGAAACGTACAAAAAATAAGGGCCAATAGCAAGACCACCCATGCTACAGTTAGACACTCAATCCCTACAACAGAAGATGCCCCAAACACTTAAAAGCACTGTAATGGTGATTGGCGGTGCGGAAGACAAAGTTCATGGCCGCGAGATCCTGCATACGTTTTTTACTCGTGCTGGAGGAACCGAGGCGAAAATTGCGATCGTTCCTTGTGCTTCGCGGGAACCCTCGGCGATCGGGGACCGATATCACAAGATTTTTACAGACATGGGTGCCACCAGCATAGAATTGCTAGATATCCGCGAAAGGACCCAGGGAGAAGACCCGAAGTGGCAAGAGTACATGGAAGAATGTACGGGCGTCTTTATGACGGGCGGAGATCAACTCCGACTCTGCGCCTTAGTCGCGGATACGCCTTTGATGGAAAAGGTTAGGATGAAGGTGCGGGAAGGAAAAATTGTCTTAGCCGGAACCAGTGCCGGTGCCGCAGTGATGGGACATCACATGATTGCAGGCGGAGGCAGTGGAGAATCGCCGAATCGCTCCTTAGTGGATATGGCAACGGGATTGGGAATTCTGCCTGATGTGATTGTGGACCAGCATTTCCATAACCGGAATCGGATGGCAAGGCTCCTCTCGGCGATCGCCTCCCATCCAGACCGCCTCGGCATCGGCATTGACGAAGATACTTGCGCCATGTTTCAAGGCGATGGCGTGATTGAAGTAATTGGCAAAGGCACTGTGACTATCGTCGATCCCGGTTCGGCTTTCGCAACCAACGAGCAACAAGTAGGAGCGACAGACCCATTGAGTTTGTACAATATGCGCTTACATATTCTGTGTCACGGCGATCGCTTTGAGTTACGTCAGCGCGTCAGTCGTCCCATTCACCCCTAGGCTTTTATGGCAGCATACCCCCCCGACTCCCTCGTTATGATTAAACTGCACAGAAGAGAATAGGCCAGTCTCGGTGAAACCTGAACGTTCAAAGTCCAACCCTGATCCCATTCCACTTCACGCTTCACCTCAACAACCCACTCTCTGCTGATTCAGTTGCACTTGTCCCTAACTCGACTCGATCAAGATGTTCATTTTGAACATCTTGTAACGGACGAAAGCCAGAAACTAGAACAAGTGCCTCTATTGCTTCCAACACAAGAGCTTCATCCTCGCGCAGCTTATGAAAATACTTAAAATCCAGACATTACGGGGTCCGAACTACTGGAGCATTCGACGCCACAAGGTCATCGTGATGCGCCTCGACCTAGAGGACTTAGCACCTAAACCGACCTCTTTGATCCCCGGCTTCTATCAAGGTCTCGTGGAGGCACTACCGAGTTTGGTAGAGCACTACTGCTCTCCCGGTTGTAGAGGAGGATTCCTCAGCCGGGTCCAAGAAGGGACCTATATGGGTCATGTGGTGGAACACGTTGCCTTAGAACTCCAGGAACTCGCGGGGATGATAGTTGGTTTTGGTCGCACCCGCGAAACCTCGACCCCAGGCACCTACCAAGTCGCCTTTGAATATGTCGATGAACAAGCGGGTCGCTATGCCGCTAGAGCAGCGGTGCGCCTCTGTCGCAGTATTGTGGATACAGGTCGCTATCCGGTTTCCGAGTTGGAACAGGACCTCCAAGATTTGAAAGATTTGGCCGCTAAAGCCTCCCTGGGTCCGAGTACCGAGACCCTGATTAAAGAAGCCGAAACCCGCGATATTCCCTGGTTTCACTCCAGTGCTAGATCGATGATCCAACTGGGAACCGGGATTTATCAAAAACGAGTCCAGGCAACCCTGACCGATCGCAGCAGTATTTTAGGCGTCGAACTCGCCTGCGATAAAGAAGGAACCAAAAAAACCCTCCGGGATGCCGGAGTGCCGGTTCCCCGAGGAACCTTGATTCACTATCTCGATGAACTCCAAGAGGCGATCGATGAGGTGGGGGGCTATCCCATCGTGATTAAACCCCTCGATGGCAACCACGGACGCGGGATTACCATCGATATCAACTCTTGGGAAGATGCAGAAGAAGCCTACGACGCTGCCACCACGGCCTCCAAAACGCGATCGGTGATCGTCGAACGCTACTACAAAGGTCGGGACCACCGGGTGCTGGTGATCAATGGTAAACTGATCGCCGTTGCCGAACGGGTTCCCGCTCATGCGATCGGAGATGGCCGGTCCACCATCCAAGAACTGATTGACGAAACTAATCGCGACCCCAACCGAGGCGACGGCCATGATAACGTCCTCACCCGCATCCAAGTAGACCGGATCAGTATGCAAATCTTGGAACGGAAAGGATACGACCTCGACACCGTTCTCCCCAAGGGCGAAATCTGCTATCTGCGCTACACCGCCAACCTCAGCACCGGCGGGATCGCCATCGATCGCACCGATGAAATTCACCCAGAAAATCTCTGGATGGCCGAAAGAATTGCCAAACTGATTGGCTTAGATATCTGTGGCATCGATGTCGTCACAGAGGATATTTCCCAACCCCTCCGGGAAAATGATGGGGTCATCGTCGAAGTCAATGCCGCCCCCGGTTTCCGGATGCACGTCTGTCCCAGCCAGGGCCTGCCCCGCAACGTCGCAGCCCCGGTGATGGAAATGCTCTTTCCCCCAGGCACCCCCTCGCGCATCCCCATTCTCGCGGTTACCGGCACCAATGGTAAAACCACCACCACCCGCCTGTTAGCCCATATCTATAAACAAACCGGCAAAACCATCGGTTATACCACCACCGATGGGACTTATATCGGCGATTTTATCGTCGAAAAAGGGGATAACACCGGACCCCAAAGTGCTGAACTGATTTTGAAAGACCCCACTGTCGAAGTGGCCGTCTTAGAAACCGCCCGAGGGGGCATTTTGCGATCGGGTTTGGCCTTCGATCGCTGCGATGTCGGTGTGGTTCTAAACGTCTCCGCCGATCATCTCGGCATCGGCGATATCGATACCATCGAACAAATGGCGACCCTCAAGGGCGTCCTCGCCGAATCAGTGGATCCTAAAGGCTATGCCATCCTGAATGCCGAAGACCCCCTCGTCGTCAAGATGGCAAAACGGGTGAAATCTCAAATCGCCTATTTCTCGATGGACCCTCAGAATGAGATTTTGCAAAATCATATTCGCAATGGGGGACTCGCCGCCGTCTATGAAAATGGCTATCTCTCCATTATTAAAGGAGATTGGACCCTGCGGATCGAGCAAGCGGTTAACGTGCCCCTGACCATGGCAGGATTGGCTCCCTTTATGATTGCCAACGCCCTCGCCGCTTCTTTGGCGGCCTATAGCAGTGGGGTTGCTATTGAACAAATTCGCAGTGGATTGGCAACGTTTGAGGCATCGGTTGCTCAAACCCCGGGACGGATGAATCTGTTCAATATGGGAAGTTATCATGCCTTGGTGGATTATGCCCATAATGCCGCCAGTTATGAAGCCCTCGGCGGGTTCGTGCGCAATTGGCCCGGAGAAACCATTGGCGTCATCGGGGGTCCTGGCGATCGCCGGGATGAAGATTTGACCAACCTCGGCAAACTCTCCGCAGAAATCTTCAAACAAATTATTGTCAAAGAAGATAACGATACCCGAGGTCGTCCCCGGGGAGATGCGGCCCACTTCATCTGTGCAGGCATCGCCAAAGCCAATAGTCCGGCTGCCTATCAAACAATCCTGGATGAAACGGAGGCGATCGAAACTGCCCTAGACAAGGCTCCTTCTGGCAGCTTAGTCGTGATTCTGCCTGAAAGCGTCAGTCGGGCGATCGGGCTGATTGAGAAGCGCAAACCCCTAGAAGAACCGCGCATTCCCCTCAATGGTTCAAAACCTGTAGAATCCTCCTCGGTTGAATATAGCGAGTCTTCCACATAATTCACCCCTGAACATTCACCAAAGACTTGAAAAGGATAACTCTCCATTTTCAAGTCTTTTTTTTAGGCAAAATCAACCCTATTAAACCTAAATTTTCTATGAGTCGTTCTCTTAG
>CAYUEH010000322.1:0-1882 GCA_964442465.1 uncultured Laspinema sp.
AACGCTTGTTTCGGGGTGCAAAGGGTGGGTTCCAACCGCCAACGCACCATTGCCCGCAATTGGTCCGGGGTGTAGGTTGCCCCTAATACTTGCACGGGGGCGGTAATTCCCGCTTCCCGGAGTTCGATGCCTTCGGGAATGGTGGCGACTCCCAACCATTTCGCCCCTGCCTGTAATACCGTCTGGGCAACGGTAACGGCCCCATGTCCATAAGCATCGGCTTTAATCACTGCCATGAGGTCAGTTTTTGGGGATAACAGACGCTGGATTTCGCGGACATTCTGGGCGATCGCCCCGATATTGATCTCCACCCAGGCGCGATCGCATCGCATCGATGAAATACTCTGACTTTCCTCCCAACTCAGCATTTCTACGCACTCCTCATGTCACTCACACCACAATTGAACTATAAATCGAACCCTGACTCCGGAGATTTGCGAAAACTTCAACCGAATTTAGATTTGCGATCGAGTATTTAGAATGAAAACAGGGCAAGCGATCGATCGGGCAATCTGACATCGGGTGATTTTTGGCAAAATCCGCAGAATTGAAACATGAAGCCTCCCAGAAGGTTCTGGGTCCTTCATGTTTTCCAGTCCTCAACAGACCACTTCCCCGTCTCAACCCTCAATTCCAGAAGAGAAGGTATCCTAACTCATGCCGCAACCGCCTAAATCCCTGAAACTTACCTTCGCATCCTTCGGACTGCGGGGGCAAATCCTGCCCATCGTCGGGGCCACCCTGATGGGTTTATTGGGGGTCATCTATCTCTCTTCCTCTACCCTCCTGCTGGCTGGATTTGCCAAATTTGAGCAGCAGGATACCGTCCGCAATGTCAAACGGGCGGTGGATGTCTTATCCGATGAAATCGCCAAATTGAGCTTTACGGCGAACGATTGGGCTGCCTGGGATGACACCTACGCTTTCATTGAAGATGAGAACTCGGACTATATCCAAACCAACCTCAATGATGCGACGATCGCCCGTTTGCGGTTGGATATGATGCTGTACATCCATCGCAGTGGGCGGATTGTTTTTGGGCAAAAGTTCAACCCAGAGACGGGAGAACGAGTCCCGGTGGAGAAAAATACCGAGGCGATCGCCTCTTTAAGCCAATACTTAACCCCCAACAGTCTCCTCGTCAATCATCCCGAAACCACCAGTGTGGTTGAAGGCATCCTGCAACTTCCTGAAGGCCCCATGTTGATTGTTTCCCGTCCCATTCTTACCGGAGAAGCGGAAGGACCCATTCGCGGGACCCTGATTATGGGACGCTATGTCAGTGCACAAGAAATCAGGCGTCTGGAGGAACTCACCCAGTTATCCATCACCGTCCAAGACTGGGGGTCTCCCGAACTGCCGGAAGATTTCCAAGAAATTCGCCAGAGTCTGCTGGGAGAGCCGGATCAAGAACCGGCGTTAGTCCGGCAGGACCCAACTCCGATTTTTGTCGAAGCCTGGGATGCCGAAACCATTGCCGGTTATACTTTGGTGAAGGATATTTACGACAATCCCGCCTTGTTGTTGCGGGTGGAACTCCCGCGTGAGATTTACCAACAAGGGCAACGAACGGCTAACTTTATCCTCTGGGTGGTCCTGGTTGTGGGGGTGGCGTTTTTAGTCCTAACTTTGTTACTCCTGGAAAAAGTTGTCCTGTCTCGACTCTCCCAGTTGAGTCAGAATGTCAATCACATTGGCAGCGATCGCAATTCTGCGGTTCGTCTCCCCGTCCAAGGGGTAGATGAACTCTCCCAACTGGCTACCCGCATTAATGAAATGTTAGATGCCTTAGACTATTCTCAGCAAGTGCGCCATGAAAGCGAACAGCGATATCGGGCCGTCATTGAGCAAACCTCAGAAAGTATCTTTCTGATTGAACCGA
>CAYUEH010000322.1:1982-6598 GCA_964442465.1 uncultured Laspinema sp.
GATATTACCGAACGCAAGCAAGTGGAACGAGAACTTTACCAAGCTAAGGTGACGGCGGAATTGGCAAACAAGTCTAAAAGCCAGTTTTTAGCCAATATGAGTCATGAATTACGAACGCCTTTGAATGCGATTATTGGGTATAGTGAAATTTTGCAGGAAGAAGCAGAGGAACTAGAACCGGAGGAGTTAAATGCTGATTTAGCCAAGATAGAATCCGCTGGCAGACATTTGTTAGGACTGATTAACGATATCCTGGACCTGTCTAAAATTGAAGCGGGAAAAATGGAGTTATATTTGGAGTCCTTTGAAGTCCCCGTCACCCTTCAGCAGATTGTCTTCACCATGCAACCCTTGGTGCAGAAAAATGGCAATCAGTTACAAGTGGACTGTGAACCTGAGATGGGTTTCATGTATGCTGATGTGACTAAAGTGCGGCAAATTTTATTCAATCTGTTAGGGAATGCCTGTAAGTTTACTCATCAGGGGACAATTTTTCTGCGAGTTTTTCAGCAAGAAGGGGAAAGGATTATTTTTGAGGTCAGAGATAGCGGGATTGGGATGACTCCCGAACAGATTGATAAGCTCTTTCAACCCTTCACCCAGGCGGATACTTCCACGACACGCAAATATGGGGGGACTGGGTTGGGATTGGCGATCGCCAAACAATTCTGTCAAATGATGGGGGGTGATATTACGGTGGAGAGTGAACTCGGCAAAGGGTCAACCTTCACCATCCAGCTTCCCGTAACGGTAACCCTCTCAACTCCGGAGTTAGTGTCTGAGTCCATTCAATCCTAATGGGTTTAAACACCTTTTTTCTACCCACTGTTCAACGTCATGACTTCACGTGACGTTGAACAGTGGGTAGAAGTCGCTAAAACAAGCGTGACTCATTAATCGCCAGGTTTTGTTACCCTAAGTTTGTAGGGAAACCTTCCGAGTCGGTTTAATATCTGGGATTGGGACCTAAATCTGGGCATCTGGGTTATGGGTTGGAGGAGAATGGGAACACTACAGGGGTTGCCCTCCTCAAAACTCCCCTACACCATCCTTTGGGAAAGGGTGCGATCGCTTGCTTTCTGCTGTTATATCGGGTGCTGTCTGGATCCTCCTAAATTGTTCTGAACACAACGGATAAATCGATGCTCAATGGATTCACCTCTATTTTCAATCTGCTCAACGCTCGGTTATCGCGTCGCATTGCTTTATGGGTATTTATTAGCATTGTTGTGGTGGAAGCCCTGATTTTACTCCCCTCCGCCTATCGCCGCGATCGCGAACTGATTCAGCATTTAGAAGATGTTGGCGTTGCCACTATTTCTCCCCTATTGCGGTTATGTGGTTCGTCCATAACTGCACCCAAAATTAAAGAAGTCGCCCAGCATTTAATGCTAGAATCGCGGGTGGCTGGCGGTCACGTTTACACTCAGGAGGGAGAGGCGATCGGCTCGTTTGGGGAACTCCCTAAATTGAATTTTAATCAGGTTATGAGCGATCCTTCTGTGCGCTTCCGCACTCCCGATAGTAACCGTCATGATATGGGGATTTGGGTCGAAGCCCAGGGAAATCCCTATCTGGTCATTGTTCGCCTTGATTCTTCTCAAATCAAATATGAAATCAAAGCTTTTATTATCCGGATTTTTGGCTTAGTTATTCTGATTTGTATTTTTGTCACCATCGCGACTTTAGCGGCCCTTGCACCGGCGGTAATCGTTCCCATTTTGAAACTCAGAAAAGCCTTAATTGCCGTAGGAGAATCACCGGGAGAAGTCACCCGAGATTTGGAATGTCTGGCCCTCGCCAAGAATCGTCGAGATGAATTAGGTGATGTGCTGATTGATTTTAACCGCATGAATCTCCAGATTCATCGATATTTTCAGGAGATCCAAAGCCGAAAAAAAGAACTAGAAAATTTAGTGACTGAGGTAGAAGTTGCCCGAGATCAATCAGAAAAACTCCTGTTAAATATTTTACCCCATACCATTGCTAAACAATTGAAGCAGGGGGTTTATCCCATTGCCGAAAGTTTTCCCAATGCCACGGTTTTATTTGCAGATTTGGTGGGGTTTACTCAGCTTTCCACGGAAGTTCCTGCGGTAGAATTGGTGGAGTTACTCAATAAAATATTTTCCATCTTTGACCAACTTGCGGAACAGTATGGGGTGGAAAAAATTAAGACCATTGGGGATGCTTATATGGTGGTGGGAGGAGTTCCGCAACCTCATCCCGATTGTGCCAAGGCGATCGCGCAAATGGCCCTAGATATGCAGCAAGAGGTGCGCCAACTCGCCGCAGAAACGGGAATCCCCCTCAACATCCGCATCGGCATCAATAATGGTCCCGTCGTCGCTGGGGTGATTGGCATCAAAAAATTTATTTACGATTTGTGGGGGGATGCGGTCAATACCGCTTCCCGCATGGAATCTCATGGCATTCCCGGACAAATTCAAGTCTCCGAGGTGACCTATTTCCGCCTGCGCGATCGCTTCGACTTCCAGTCTCGCGGCGCGATTCAGGTCAAGGGGAAGGGAATGATGAAAACCTATCTCCTCCTCGGGTTGAAGGAGGAACCCATTGAGGAGATTAAGGTGACTGCCTCATCTTCCACCGGATTCGCAGACCCCGCCTCCGGTTCTCAAGGCCCTTAATTTTTCCAAAAAATATCGAGAAATTTTACACAGTTTGTTCAAGCTGTGCTAACATCTGTAAAAATCTTCTTTTTAATAGAGACGCAATGGGCAAGGTTCTAGTCCTTAACGCCTCCTACGAACCGCTCAACATTACGAGCTGGAGGAGGGCCATCGTGCTATTGCTGAAAGGGAAAGCCGAACAGGTCGAACATAACGGGAAGTTTATCTATTCCGATGTTCCCCTGCCTACGGTGATTCGGCTTCGGCATTACGTCCGCATTCCGTATCATGAAATTCCTTTGACCCGGAGAAACATCCTACACCGGGACAGCCATTCTTGTCAATACTGTGGTTATTCCGGAGATGAATTGACCTTAGATCATGTGATTCCGCGATCGCGAGGGGGTCCCGACAGTTGGGAAAATCTCGTCTCCGCCTGCGTCCGCTGCAATGTCAAAAAAGGAAACCGAACTCCGGAGGAAAGTAAAATGCCCTTAACCAGAATACCCCGCCGACCCTACAGCAGCCTTTATTTTGAGGTGAGTAAGCATCTCAAAAGCGGGCTACATCAAGAGTGGCAAAAATATGTCATTGGTGCTTAAAACCCCTTGTAGTTGGTTCAACTATGAGGGGTTTTTGCCAAGAGTTCCTGACTTATGCGATCGCAACCGAGCACTTGAAGCGCTATCGTAGAGTTATTCTATCAACGCAGGCAATAACCTCAAAACGGTTACGAGTCTGCGATTAGCTGTCAAGTGGATGCACCGAATTGAGGGGAAAATTAGTGGAGGAATCGAACACCGAACTCGCTCAAATAGCCGTTCGGGATGGAGCATTACCGCTCGTTTCTGGCGATAGTAAGCAATGGCTAGATCCGGGAAGCGCAACGAAAGCCGAAGCACTGCGGCAGGTTTTGCAGCAGCATAGCGGCGATCGGCACTTGGTGGTGCTCCAAGACTTCCCGGACCCCGATGCCATGTCTTGTGCTTGGACTTACAAATTAATAGCGGCGCAGTATGAGATTGAATCGGATATTGTCTACGCTGGAGCACTCAGTCACCAGGAAAATATTGCCTTGGTGAAACTCACGGGATTGCCGGTACAGCGCTTGCCTCTAGAAATCGCCAAATCCAAGGATTGGTCTATCTACCAAGGCTGCGTTTTGATTGACAATCAGGGAACAACGTCTCAGCTTTTTTCCCTGTTGAAAACAGCACAGATTCCCTTGATTGTGGCGATCGATCATCATACGATTCAGGATGAATTAAGCGCCGAATTCCTGGATATTCGCCCTCATATTCGAGCCACTGCCACCATTTTTACTCAATATTTGATGGCAGAATTGCTCCGCATGGATATTAATGTCAGCGATCATGTTAAATGTGCTACAGCATTAATGCATGGGTTGCGATCGGACACGAATCAACTGCGTCAAGCGCGGGAAGATGATTTCATGGCGGCGGCTTATTTAAGCCGATTTTATGATAGCCAGTTGATTAGTTCAGTCTTGCAAGCCTCTCGGTCTAAACGGGTGATGGATGTCATCGAGCGATCGCTTAAAAATAGAATCGTTCAAAATAATTTCTGCATTGCCGGAGTCGGATACCTGCGCTACGATGACCGGGATGCCATCCCCCAAGCCGCAGATTTCCTCGTCACCGAAGAAAACGTTCATACCGCCGTTGTCTATGGCATCGTTCACGATGAAGACGAAGATATCGAGTTAGTTACAGGGTCTTTAAGAACCAATAAATTAACCTTAGACCCGGATGAATTTATCAAAGAAGCCTTTGGGAAAGATGCTCAAGGGCGCTTCTTTGGCGGAGGGCGATCGCAAGCAGGCGGATTTGAAATCCCAATGGGATTCCTCTCCGGCAGCAACGACAGTAAAGATTTTACCCGAATGAAATGGGAAGTCTTTGACCTACAAATTAAACAAAAACTGCTAAAATTAGTCAGTCCCAAAGATGATTTAATTCATAGCAC
>CAYUEH010000323.1:0-4576 GCA_964442465.1 uncultured Laspinema sp.
ACACGTTCAGATTCAAAGTCTAAGAGGTGACGGGTGCGCATAGTGGGAAGTGGGGGAGATCTAGGAGGTTAGAGTAAGTAAGATGGCGATTTGGTAAGATTCGCTTTTAAAATGTTGCTGCGGGTCAAGTCCAGAGACAAGATTGGTCTGAGAGCTGTTCTGGTTGTTGTTTATAAGGTTGATCCAAGTCTTCGAGATCTCTTTGGAAGCTTGGATTTGAAAATTTATATTCTCCGATATTATAGTATTCCATATTTTCTAAAGGGTGCCGAGGAACTCCCAGGAAGCTGTGAACGTCTTGCAAAACCTGCGATGGCCAGGATAAAAAAGGATCACTACTAATCACAAGATTTTTTGACGAAGAAAGTGTTTGAGCCAATGGGCTAACAATTCAACATAGCAACTCCGTGCAATATAATCACTCCTAAGAAAAATAGAGATAGAGCCTTGACTAATTGAAGAGTCTGTTGTCATACGTGTTCTGCTTCGAGCCAGCTACTGCTTCAGCAAGAGATCACCTAAATCTCGATGGGCTAAAAAATTAGAAGGCTTGAGGTTAATGATCCGTTGGTATACCACAATTTATCGGTTGTCTTCTTATCGCTGATGTAAAAACTCGGTAGCTTAGAGCAACAGCTTTTCATGTTCAGAATTTAGGGCGATCGCCGGTTCATAGACTCTTAAAAATCCTCCTAGGTCATCCGGCTTCTGATAAACCTGTAAAAGCCACCGAGCGGGTTCCTTGGCTTGGTCACCAAACTTAAGCTTAAGATGGCGGCTTGATTGGGTTAAGTTTTTCTTGATTTTTGTAGCAATCATTCTAAGGTTCCCAGGTGAAATCAGCATTCAAGAGTTGGCTTAACTCCTGATTATAGGGCTGATAGAACTCAGCAATTTTTTTGCGGATTGAGACCTCGGCTGGAGAATACTGCCCAGAGTTATATGTTTTGTAGCTGCTGAGTTGATAATTGGGAAGCCCAATAAACTCATACACCTTTTCTAGGGATTGTCCTGGATTATCATAAAACTCTTCACTTTTGAGAATCAGGAACTGTTCCCGAGGAAAGACTGAGAACCAATGCTTGAGAAACTCAACATAAACCCCTCGGGCCATATAGTTACTGTGAATGCGCCAAACTCGTCCCTTCTCTTCAATTTCTTGGATTTTTGCGTCAATGGCTTCTTCTAGGGGTAACGGTTCTTGATTACGGCGGACCCAATGATGATAATGGGAAATGGCTCGATCGACCGGATTACGAAGGAGAACAATCAATTTGATATGAGGCAATGCTTCCCGGAGTCGTTCAGCGGTTTCGTAAAAGTCTAAATAGCCCGGACAAGCCTCCCCAGTTTGTAAGTGAGAGCCTTCGGGAATTTGGGGGAAATGGGCGAAATACCAATCGAGACCTCGATAGAATTTCCACGACCAAAACTCAACTTCTTTACGTAAGGCCGGCACGATGTCAGGATGCTGAGCCATATAAGCATACAAGGAACTGGTCCCGGCTTTCTGTGCCCCCAAGATAATAAAGTCTAAGCGATTGGCTTTGGCTTTAAAGTCGGGATTATTGCGTCGGGATTCTAGCAGTGAGGGATAGTGACGGCTTAATTTGATGTCTAGGGCATTTTCATAGTAGGGCAGTGAATCAGGAATTCGCTTTTGATGAATGAGGGTATCGCCAAGGTTAATGTAAATTTCGATGTTGTTTGAGTCAAGGCTGAGGGCTTGTTTATAGGCTGCCTCAGCTTCTGTGAGTCGATCTTCGGCTTGGAGTGTTTTCCAGAAAAATGAGTAGTAGTACCAGGGAAAGTCAGGCTTGAGGGGAATGAGTTTAAGATAGGTTTCGGCGACAGCAGGGCGATCGCCCAACTGTTCGAGGGCCGCGGCTAAGTTATATAGACTCTCAAAATGTTGAGGATTCAAGCGTAGGGCCTGGCGATAGGCAGCAACGGCCCCCTGCCAATCTTGAAGACGCATCAGCACATCGGCAAGATGGCTATGGGTTGCAAAAAAATCGGGATTGCGTTCGGCGGCTTGATGATAGGCATCAGCGGCCTCATGCCACTGTTCAAGTTCCTTGAGAGCATCTCCGAGATTATGGAATGACCAGGAAAATTGGTTATCATGTTGAATAGCCTGCTGATAGCAATGAACGGCCTGAGACCATTGCTTGCGCTTTTGCAGAATATCTCCCAATTCATGATGTGCTAAGGCGATTTCAGGATTGAGTTCTAAGGTGTTTCGGTAAACCACCTCGGCACCTTGCCATCGTTTTAGTTCCAAGAGACATTTGGCTAGATGATAATGAGACCAGGGATTTTTAGGATTTAAGCGCACTCCAGCTTTTCGAAATAATAGCCTGAACGAGAGTCCTTTCTGTTTGATTTTTGTTTGAAGACGGTCTAGTTTGGCTTGAAGGGTTGACACTAACAAAATACTCATGATTCGTCTAAGACTTTAATTAAGGTGCTTTAGTCATAAAATTGGCGATCACCATTGAGCTACCAGGTCAAGACTTGTCCGATTATATCCTGAAGTTGCTCGCGATCCTCTCGGAAATAGTCTTGTAGTCTCACCCTGAGTTGTGTCTCAGCATCCGGGTTGATCGCAGAGGAGATGGGATAGTGGCCGACATTATAGTTGCGATATTGGCGAAGCTGATGGCTTGGTAGTCCAAGATAGTTGAACACCGATTGACTCATGGCGGCGGGGTTCTTCAGCAAGTCTTCACTTTTCAAAACGTAGATCTGCTCAGGTGTAAACTGAGAATACCACCCTTTTAAATTAGCACTATAGCAACTCTGCTGAAGATAGTTTTGGGCAAGTTTTTCTTCTTCAGATGTGGTATAATTACCATCCAGACTCGCATAAATTGCCTGATCTAAAGGGCGTGTTTCCTGACGACGGCGAACCCGATCATAATAGTGAGAGATGGTTCGGTCTACCGGGTTCCGCAAGCTGACGATAAGACGCAGGTTGGGATCAGCCTGTTTGAGTCGTTGAGGAGCATGGGGATGGGCAAAGTAACTGGGACTCGCTTCTCCGGTCATGAATCCTTGCTCTAAGGCGATCGCCTCCGAAATGGCTGGAAAATGAGCTTGATACCAGGGTAGGCCATGGTGAAAGCGATCAGACCAAAAGTTAATTTCCTTAACAACCGCCGGTAACACCTTCGGATGGGACGCCAAATAGCTATAAAGGGCGCTGGTTCCTGATTTTGCCGCCCCAATAATGATAAATTGGGGTGATAACGGGGTTTCCGTCCAAGCTGTTTCTACTAATTGCTGATAGGACGTCGAGAATTTGGCATAACTCACGGATTGGTAGTGAGAGATGGCGGCTGAATAATCTCCTTGGCGGGTGAGGGCTTCGGCAAGATTGAGGGCAATAGTAGGTTGAACCGAGCTAGACTGTTGACGGGACTGATCTAGGATGGCGATCGCCCTCTGTAATTGCTCCGTTTGCTCAAGAACCTCCCAAAGAGACTGGTTATACCACCAACTTTTGTCAGGATAATGGCTGAGGATTCTCAAATAGGCCTGGGCGGCTGCGTCTAGATCCTGGGCCGCCTGATAGGCCGCCGCTGACTCAAGTTCCGCCTCTACATCCGGTGGCGGTGATTTCTTAAAGAGTGTTTTTAACGATTCCGAGATCGGCACGTTTCTCAACAATTTTGCTCCTGTTCCTGGCGGATACTTGATGGTGGACGATGCAACTCGACTCTCTCTAAGTTCCTGACTCCTCAGCCGCGACCCCCATCTTGGTATAGCTTAACAACTGGCTGTGAAGCGTTGGAAACGTTGGGAAACGTTGAAGGAGCTTTTGAGTCCAAGTCGGTGGTAAGAAAGCAGTGGCAAGAATCCGTAGCCAAAGTTTAAACACAAATCGACGCTCCTGCCAGAGTTCGGGTTCATTATCGAGTACGGTTTTAAACAGCTTGATGGCTAAGTGGCCCTGCTGGCGGTCAATGTTGCCATCTAACGCTTTAAAGGTTAAGTATTTATAAGAATTGGCATAGGTTTGTTGCCGGTAGGGAGTTAGGAGTTCAGGCCGCTGACTAAAGGGGGGACAATTTGGAGCCCGTTCAAAGGCCGCCTCTAAGACTCGTAACTGCGATCGCTCCATGCGAGTAACATTAGCAGATTGCGAGGTGGGAACCTGGCGATAGCGTAATAGGGGTTTCTCAACGGCGACGAAATGAAATCTCTCTGCCAATCGCAACCACATATCGCGATCTTCAGCCGGTGGAAACTTGGGGTTAAAACCACGCAATTGATAGAAGGCCCCGCGCCAAATCATAGCATTCGATCCTCCCGCAATGAAGTCACTTAATAACAGTTGGGGATACACATAGCCATTGGTGGTATAGTCACAGCCTCGTTGAATAAATTTACCGGAGATATCTACCCAATCCACCCAACTATAAGACACCGCCGGTTGACGGGTTTGATAGACCGCTTCTGCTTCGGCTGGGGGAGTCCAATTGATAATCGCTTGATATTGAGCTTCGAGTTTATCCACTCTCCAGAGATCATCAGAGTCAAGAAAGGCAAAAAACTCACCCGTTGCATGACA
>CAYUEH010000323.1:4676-6571 GCA_964442465.1 uncultured Laspinema sp.
GCTTCTGGACAGCTCGCATAGGCTCGCTCTAAGGCGAGTTTACAGTAGGTCTCTTGTCGCTCAATTTGTGAGGAAATAGAGGTTTTGCTGAGACGATATTGAATCTGGGCTTGGGGAACGCAGATAAAAAAGTAGCGAGCCGCTAATCGGAGAAATAAATCCCAGTCATGGGCAACGGTTAAACTGGGGTCAAAGCCTTGGACTCGTTCAAAGGTTTCACGTCGTAGTAGGACGTTAGACCCATTTTCCAGGAAGTCTCCTAAAAGCAGATAGGCTAAGACATCAGCGGCTTGAGGCTGTCCATTGGCGTCTGAGGTAACATCGAGATGACTCCCGGTTCTGATGAGGTCACCGGCTTCATCAATATAGTTGGTCCAACTATAGGCGACGGCAGCATCGGGGTGAGTTTCTAGGGCCTGCCATTGCTGTTCTAGTTTATCAGGGGTCCAGCGGTCATCAGCATCGATGAAGGAGAGATAGTGACCCCGGGCGATCGCTGCTCCCCGATTGCGACTGGTGGCGGGGCCGGCATTCTCATATCGTTGGTAGTGCAGGCGATCATCCCGGAAGGATTGGCTAATCTCGGGGGTGCGATCGCTCGATCCATCGTCGATGATGAGCAGTTCAAAATCGCTAAAGGTTTGGTTTAACACCGAGTCAATGGTCTCCCCTAGGGTAGCCTCGCCATTGAACACCGGGATAATCACGGAAATGAGCGGATTGGGAGTCAGTTGGAGTTGTTGCAACCAGCGATCGCCCAGGGAGTTTGCCTCAGAGGTACGCTCTGGGTTAATGAGGTATTGATAGGTATCGAGAAACAGTTGTCCTTGATGGCGACAACTGAGATCCTCATCCCAGAGGTGATGTAATCGCAGTTGCAGGGCCACCCGCAACTCGGGGCTGATGGGAGTCTGTAAGCCTTGGGCTAGTTGATATTTTTGCAGGTTGTGACGAGCTTTGTATTGGAAATCGGGGCGATCGTCCTCTCGCAAGAATCGCTCCAGAAGTCTCTGTGAACCGGCTTCCCATTTAGACCACTCCTCCCAGGAGAGGGGATTTGCCGGTTTTAGGGTCACCAGGGGGGTGGAGAGGGCGATCGCCATCGTCTGTTGAGTCAGGCGAAGCCAAAGATCCCAGCCTCCCAGCAGTGGTAGAGATTCATCGAATCCTTTAATGGCGGTGATAGCCTCCGATCGAACCAGGGGATTCGATAGAGTTTCCCAGATGTTATGCAGACGCAGATGGTCATGCAAGGATGAGTCGAGGTGGAGAAGGGAGTGATGGGGAATCTTGGAACCGGCGACAGGACTATAGGCGATCGCCGTTTCTGGGGTGGCGGCGGACTCTAAGGCGGCGACTTGTTGGCTGAGTTTGTCGGGACTCCAGATATCCCCCGGTTCAATCCAAGCGATGAAGTCCCCTTGACTCTGGCGAAGTGCCTCATTTAAGGCGGCGGCGGCTCCCGATAGGGAGTTCTGGGGGACAAGCCAGCGTACCCGAGTATCCTCCCAGTCCGGGGGAGGCGATTGGGATTGCGGAAGCCAAGCGATCAACTCCAGATTCTCGTAGCGACTGTTGAGAACCGACTCTAGGCTAGAACGAGTTTTGGGATCTGTAAGATTAACGGGATATTGGCTACAGATAACGGAAACAAGGGACATGGATTCAGGGAGTCAGCGGCGAATAGGAAAGGCTCAGGAAACTAGCCCAATTTACTCTCTCTTTACTCAGAGTGGCAAGATCGGCAATAGGTTCCGACCCACTTCTGATGGTGAGGGTTCAGACTAGGGGGTAGCTTCTAAACTCTTCTCCCTTGGCTGTCCTCATCCGCTTAAAACCCTTTGAACGCTAACATCTCTTGGGCGGGGGTGCGATCGCCAGTGCAGCTAATACGA
>CAYUEH010000324.1:0-6562 GCA_964442465.1 uncultured Laspinema sp.
CTACCAATTTCGGGCCAGCTATCGTAGGGAAGCCCCGGTCTGGCATGAAGGGCGACTCCAGACCCAACAACTACCCCTCGATGGAGAAGACGTATCTGTAATGGTCATACCCATAAGCGGGGAAATGCCTCAAACTTATCGTTTAGAAACAGTTACTCCCGGCAGCGATTATCAATGCATTGTGACCTTAACTATGCCGAATGAAGGCACAACCTTGCCTGTTTTGGTGCGCTTTCTTAAAGGCGACGAAGAACTGCACGCACTCATGCTCAATCTAGAAGTGGAGGGGCGTAGCCGTGAGCCTTAAAGTAGGAGCTTCTGCTTCATCTAAAAAACCGGGCCGCAAAACCTTTCATGTGCGAGTGTTGTACTCAGTGCCAATGGTGCTTGTCGGCAACAAATTTATTAACCGAGGGATTGGCTTATCACCTGAAACAATCCGCAACATCCACCTCACTGCTGCCAAAGAGCTTTCTGATCTACCTCATCTAGTAGAAAAGCACTTCAAAATCTTAAATAACTCAGAAGCTTATAGCGATATTAAGATGCGAGACCCCTTGTTCGTAAGTGAAGAAACTTGCAATAGAGTTCTGTCCCAACTCATGAAGCTAGGTCTCAGGTTGCGAAATTCTTTATGTGAAGAAGTTAAAACTATTTTTGAGGAGCTAGGATTTCTCAACAACCTTGAAGTAGAACCCCCTTTTTTAGTCTTTACCGAAGAAGGGAAAAATAAAGAAACGGAACTCCCCGTTCCAGTTTTATGGGAGTTATTGTATGAAGGTAGTCTGCTAAAAGCTCCTGATTGGACACAGTTTTGGGGCTTCCGCACACCCATTACTCACGGAATCCCTGACAATCGTCCTGATGAAATCCAACTCAAGCAGGCTTTTTCCGCCGTCCACGAAGATATGACCCGCGCTGGTCAAGAAATAAACGAAATTTTTCGTGGTTTTCCGAATGGAGTGCGACACAGAAGCTTAAAAGATATTTTCCAGGAGAAATGCGAAGAAAAATTGCCCTTTGATGATTCGCAAGGTGATGCCAACCAAATCCAGCAATGGAAAAAAATTTGTCAGAGCAATGTCTGGCTAAAATTTTACTTAGATTGGCTGTACAAAAATCCACAAGAGCGCCTATTTCAATCCGAAACATGGAAGCTAAATATTTTAGCTTCTATTTTCACCGATCCTCATTATCGCTATGACTTATTTCATTTCGCTTGCCACTGCAAGCCCAGCGCCAAAATAGAGCTTTATACGGCATTGGAGATGAAAGTCGGCGGAGAACCTATCTCTTTGACAGTTGCTTCCGCATCCGACGATGAATTCAAGCGCCAGAAAAAATGGAAACCCACAGATCCGGGTTCATTAGTCTTCTTAAATGCCTGTCGTACAGGAGCGCCAAATTATTCCAATGAGCCTCCCGGTTTCCCCGAGGTGTGGATTAATTCTCATGGGGCCGTTGCGGTCATTGTTACTATCTTTGATATCCCGGATTATTTTGCTTGTGCCTTTTCTAAGAAATTTTATGAAATCTTATTCCAAGCCATAAAAACTGCTGCTAACCAAGCACCTGTCTCAACTCAGCCTGTCCGCGAACAATACCTAGCCGAAGCTCTGTTGGCTACTCGCCGTTATTTTATGGAAAAATACAACAATCCTCTGGGGTTAGCCTATGTGCTTTATGCAGTTGACGGAGCTCACCTTTCGGCTGATTTCTTGCCAGCAGGAGGTGTTATATGAATATCACCCCATCACTTGAAACTCACCTGGAACAAATTCGCCTAATCTGGGATGAAATCCACCATCTGCGGCAACGTTCAGAAATTTTGCAAAGCGTAGAGCAAGCTTGTCGCGAATATCAACAGGCGATCGCATCTGAAGAACACCAGATTACTGCTCTGAAACAAGAAAAAAATCACCTATTAGAAGAGAAACTTCGCCTTATTCAAGCGCAGGAGGAGTTTGATGACAGTTTTACACCACCTCCCAATGGGCAAATAAACCCTAGAATAAACCCCCACCCTACACCTTCTTTAGCCTCGGACTTTCAACCCAATCAAGAACCGGCAATGGCCGCCCGCAATCGATTAAAAAAACTTGCGAACCGATGGGCTAGACACTGGGAGCTAGATAATGTAGTTTTAGGTTTAGTCAATCGGATTGCCGATGATAGCGAACGCCCTATGGGTGAAGCATTAATCCTGCTCAACTGGAACGTATTTGCTCAATCTACTCCCACCGAACGCACCGAAGAAGCACATTTAATTCGGTTGGTGGAGTGGGAAGAAGCTTTACTAGACTATCAGCAACATTTGAGCGGGGAAATCGACACCATCGAGACCCGCTTTCGCGGCTGGCTGGCAATCTGGGAACAGTGGAGAGTGCGCGATCAAAGTCCTGAAAATTATCAGCGATGGGAAACTTTGCTTACGCAAACTAAACAGGCAAAATTAAAAGAAATTGCCGTATTAACGGGTGAGCTTGACCAACTTAAGCAAGAAATTGATGAACTCGACACAATGCCAGGACAAAGAGGTGGATAACCGTGAATAGAACTCGCATCACCCGTTATGTAGAAACGTCAACGCGCATCACCTCTAAAGTAGAAATGGGAGTGTTGCAGCCGGAACCCCTATATCCGGAATGGACAAACTTCGTCTCCCAAAAATCTGTAAAAGCGATCGCCATTGCCCCCAAATCACAACAAATATGGATGGCCACCTGGGGAGGCGTCTTATCGTGGAACCGCAAAGAAGAATTTCTTTACCGCCGCTACACCAGCGAATCTGGACTCGCGGGGAATGCTATCACCTGTTTGTGTTTGGATCAGGACGAAAACCCTTGGACGGGTCATGCTGAGGGAGGGTTGTCTTATTTCAGCGCAGGTCACTGGCAAGTTTATTCGCATCTGCAAACCGCGCCAATTCGGGCGATCGTCAGTGCAGTTCATCGCAAGGGAATTTGGGTGGCAACTGCTGACACCATTTACTATGTTGCAGATCCAGAATCGAACCCAGTACCCGTCGCCCGAGAAAGTAACGGGGCTGTCGAAGCAGTAACGTTACTGGCAGATGGCGAGAACCTCCTGGTGGGTAATAGGCTGGGTTTATTTCGGGTGCAATGGGATCGTGAACCCGAGGCGATCGCTCCTAATCTTCTTGACAACTGTAGCGCTTTGACCCGAGATGGGAACGGCAATATTTGGGTGGGAACCAACGATGGACTGTACCAATTATCAGGGGAACACTCAAACCAACATGACCCCCGCGAAATTATACCCTCAATCCCCCCCGTAATCGCACTGGCGGCAGGTAAAAAGCGGGTGTGGGTCCTCACCGCAGCAGGTCTAGCCCAAGTAACAGATGGTCAGTATCAGCAAGTGCCTTGGATGTCAGAATCGGGGAAACCGCCTTTCATACAAGCAATCGCTGCGAGTACAGATGATACTTACCTGTGGGTAGGAACTGAACAGCGATTAGCAGGGGTGCAGAGTACAAAAGCTGACAATACCACCTGGGACCTAGACCTGTTGCCCCCACACCGTGACGACAAACTGCACAATCTGGGTCGTCGTACCATTTTGTCAGATAGTCAAGGGAGAGTGTGGGTAGGTACTGCGGGCGGAGTGATTGCGTTTGACCTAGACAATGAATGGAGAATCTGGGCGAATCACAATGACGTGCGTAGCCTAAGCGTCATCAATTCCAACGATAACTCCACCACAAAAGAAATGCTGTGGATATTAGCTTGGCCCCAGGGAATTGGTAACTTAAATTTTTCCACTGGACCCAATTTCCCCAAACTAAAACTCCCCGGCTTGCCAACTTTATTATCCGCTGGCAATGATGGATGCCCTTACATTATTACGGGAAGTGCCCTGTGGCGATTAAGAGGCGATCAACTTACAAAAATTGCTCCCGGGGTATCCGGACTCCCTCGCTGTTTGCTGCAAACCCCTGATTCAGTGTGGTGGTTGGGAACAGTTCGAGGACTGTATCAGTTAGCCAGTGGCAGGTGGGAGTTTGTTGGCGCACAGCCCGGTCCGCTCCAAGCGGAAGTTTATGCATTAGTTGTTGTAGATAATACCCTCTGGGTTGCCACTGAAACAGGTCTTTGGGAAAAACAAAAAGAAGATTGGATTCTCCACAATCCAGGACAACACAACTCATCTCGGGCTGTATGGGCTCTAGCCGCAGGGCGATCGGGAACCTTGTGGATGGCATCAGCCGAAGGAGTCTGTTGCTACAACCCCAAAACAAAGATGCAGGGTGTTAGTTACACCCCTTTTAACTCTGGGTTGGGTAGTCGTCGTGTCACAGCTTTGCTCGAAACTCCGGGTTTCTTGTGGATCGTGACCCAGGTTGGTATCAGTCGTTTAACTCTGGATGAAGGAGAAAAAAATGGTACTGAATGAGTCTGATACTCTCAAAGGTAAGCTGATCGTGGGGATTGATTTGGGGACCACCAACTCGGGAGTATCCGTATGGTCTGCCGAAGAAGGTAACGTGACGATGCTGGCCAATATTGACGGGCATCATCTCACCCCGTCGGCGGTAGGATGGAATCCTGAAGAAAGACAATGGCTAATAGGACAGGATGCGACGATTCTCCACCAGCAGTTCCCCGGAAGCGTCGCCTACTCCATTAAACGTTATATCGGGCGATGGTTTGATGATCCCCACGTGCTGTATGGACGCCACGATGTGACTTATCAGGTAGTATCCGGTGGTGGCAACGACCAATTGCAGGATGTAGTCGTAGATTTTGGCGTCGATCAGGGTACGCCAGTGCGATTGTCAGCGCCAGAAATTTCAGCCAAATTGCTGTTCAAACTACGAGAGGATGCAGCCCGCGCTTTGAACGTGCCTTTGGAGACGCTCAAATATGCTGTAATTACTGTGCCTGCATACTTTAATATGCTTCAGCGAAGAGCGACAATTCTCGCCGGAGAAATGGCTGGACTTGAGGTGCTCGATATTTTGGATGAGCCGACAGCAGCGGCATTGGCTTACAGTGATACGATTTTAAGCGGCGAAGAACAGCGAATTTTGGTGTACGACCTCGGCGGGGGTACGTTTGATATCTCTTTATTAGAAGTAAGTCGCGATGAGGTGGGGTATCTTGTTTACACCCGCATTGTAGATGGAGATACCAGAGTGGGTGGTGACGATATTGATATGAGTATCGTTCGCTGGCTAACAGAACAGCTTGACAAGCAGTATGGCTTTACGGTCCGTTCAGATGACTATTTAGTTAGAGAGCGACTGCGGCAGGCGGCTGAACAAGCCAAAATTGCTCTTTCCGTCGCAGAAGTAGTTGCAGTTGAGTTGCCCAATCTTAATTTAGGTAGTGGGAGTCCCTTTGATGCTCAGATTGAGTTGACGCGCACTCAACTAGAGGCTTGTGCAGCTACTGTGTTAGAAAAAACCTTGGCGATTACCAAGCGCGCTATTGAGGATGTAGCAGAACTCCGGTGGGAGCAAATTGATGAAGTAATTTTGGTCGGTGGACAAACACTCATGCCAGCTATCCAGTGTCAAGTAGAAAATTTAACTGGGCGCAAACCTCGGGTGAATGACCGACCGCAGCTTGCTGTAGCATTAGGGGCGGGGGAATATGCCCGCATTCTCAGTTTAGGGCAAGAAAAATTCCCAGAAAACACTCTTGTTAACGTCCTGGCTTTGCCATTAGGGATCCGGCTAGATGAAAACACTTTTGAGGTGCTGGTTCCTGCAAATGTAACCGTTCCTCATACCAGTCGTCCTTTTCCCGTGACGACTACGGAAGACTATCAGACTTCTATCTCCGTGCAGGTTCTTCAAGGATTCCGTGGCGCTGTGCAAGCCGAGGAATGTGTGGTCCTCGGAAATATTACGATGGAAGTTCCTCCCGCACCGAAAGGTATTCCCAAATTTGAAGTGGTGTTTGATGTGCAATCCGATGGGACAATGAAGGCGATCGTCACCGATACCAGTCGAGAACGTTCTGAGTTACTAGATATTGTGGAAACTAGAGCCTTAGCGTTGCGGGATCAAGAACAAAAAGTCTAAAATTGCTTGACTAATATTACCGAAAAAGCTTTACACAATTGCCAAGGAAGGTGGTAGATGCAATTAAAAAGCGGCATTTATTTTTTGAGTTGGGTTTAATGCAAGCGCCGATGACGATGCAATAGCTCGCTCAAAAATAGAACCACTCTGTTTTGATGTGGGGGCCAGTTTTGTGGCGATCCTCTCAGGCGAGCAGTTTGGTGTTGACTGAGCGATCGCCTCGAATGGAGGGACCCTTCTTTATCCCTGGAAAATAGGACCATTCTGTTTTGAGTTTGGGACCAGTTGGGGAAAGCGGTTTAGTCTGGCGATCGGTTCCATCGCAGTTGACCGATCGCCCCGAAGAAAGGGGCCATCTTTTCTGTCGGCAATAGGACCATTTTGTTTAGAGTTGGGGGCAGTTGTCCTGGGGTTTCAGGCTCGTGGTAGGACTCGGTGGTAGTTGACCGATCGCCTCAAAGAAAAGGGCCATCATGGAAAATAGGGCCACTTTGTTGTGTTGGGGGCCAG
>CAYUEH010000325.1:0-6552 GCA_964442465.1 uncultured Laspinema sp.
GCGGCTCTTCCGGGGGCGGCGGGGGCGGCTCTTCCGGGGGCGGCGGTGGCGGCTGCTCTATTATGGGTCCCGTGACATCCGACTGGTTTCCCGTCTGGGTGATGGCAGGATCAGCAGCGATCGCCACCAATGTCATAGCCAAAAGCAATTTCATCCATCCCTTAAACCGTTTCATTGTGAGAATTCCTCTATAAACAACCCAGTCCTAGAACCGATCAAACGTAAATCCATAACCAATCCCGAGAATAAACCTTGTGCCATCTCCAGCGCTTCCAGTTATGTCCGTAATCGCCGGAGAAATCACTAAGGGAATATTCCGGAAGGGCACCACGGAGACCCCAAAAGTGAGATCTTGACCCGTCCATTCGGCGATCGCACTCACCGGAGGTGCAACCCGTAATGCCACCGAACCAAACAGTCCAACCGTCCCCTCTCCCGCCTCTATATCCGACTCAGAGCGGTATTGTCCCCCCCCGACCCCCAGGGTCACATACAGTTGGCTCAATAGGTTCTCGGGGTCATCCAAAACAAACCGTTTCGTCACCACGCCATAACCAGAGGTTCCGCCATCGGTTTCCCCCCAAGTGAGTGCGCCTTGTAACCCTGCCGCAAGGCCAAAATCATTGGGCAATTGTCGATGCAATTTTAAACTCACACTGCCATCCTCGAAGGCATCCCCCCATAAATCCGTCACCGTCACCCCCACAGTTAAGCCAAGATTTTCCCGAGGATTTCCAAATCCAATACCAAATCCGGCAACCCCATCACTGCTATCGGTAAACCGAGTTCGTTCCTGTAAACCCAACCCAAATCCCGCACTTCCCCAACCGGCACCATAACCCGAGGGAGTCATCACCGTAATCCCCGGAGAAGCCGCATAAGGTTTGCTTTGAGTGGTAACATCCGTGCGCGGGCGAAAGGGGATGCGTTGGGGAATAAACGGTTGTTCCCCGGGAATCCCCCGATGTAAGGGAGTCCCTTGGCGGGGGGCGGTTCCCTCCGGTGCTGTGGCGGGTTCCTCTTGGGCAATCTCACCTTGGGGTTCAGGACTTACGCCATCTTTAACATTAAACCCTAAATGTAGAGGCGATTCGCGAATCGCTTCTACATTTAGGGGAGATTCTCCAAATATGCGTAAGTCCTGGGGGTGAACTGTCTCCTCCCAGGCAACCTGTTCAGTAAAAAGCACCTGATTGCGATCGCCCGGAATGGGTGGGAATAATAGAGGATCCAGATGGGCAGCATCAGCAGATAATTCCAGCTTGTCCCCGAACCCCTGGGCTTGCCAGGGTTCTAACTCGCCCGCTTGGGCGACATCAAGGGGCAGTAAAATTCCGAGGAGAAGTAACTGAACGATCATACATTTCATTAGTGGCGAGGCTCAACAATAAATACCCCTAAGTGGATTGTACCCGTTTTGATCCGCAAAATCACATTTTCTTTTCACCGAACTGAGGACAGTTAGGTTGCCCCTTCATCTTTTAGGGCAATCAGTTTAGTTAAAAATACTTAGTCCTGTTCTCTCACCTCCGATCAAAATAGGATTAGCAATTGGAGCCATTTGGAAGCAAGCGATCGCCGTCATCCATCTAGGGTGATTTCTCCCCAGGCGATCGCTCGATCCAGATCACTTCATCCCAGAAATCCTTGTTTATAGTAGAACTATCCTATCAACTATTCTCTGACCAGAGGATATTTAAAACATGAGTAAACCCGATAAACTCTCCGAAAATTCTAGCTTAGAAACTGATTTAGCCAGTGGCGTGATTCGTCTCAAACCCCAGGAATTTATTCATGTTTTAGATAATAATACGGGAATTACTCGTCTCGAAGTCGGACCCCAAACGATTACCCTGCGAGATGGGGAACGACTCATTTTGAAACCGCAACCCGCCATTGTTGTCCCCCCGCGCCATTATTGCATCGTTGCCAATCCAGTCATGCGGCTTGAAAATGGCGCACCCCTCACCGACTCTCGGGGACAAATCAAACTCCGTTATGGCGATCGGGAAATTCGTTTATCCCAAGAACCCTTTCCCCTGTATCCGGGGGAAGAACTTGCAGAAAGCGTCACCCAATTGCAAGTTGTCGAAACCAATCAAGCGTTGCGATTGCGTGCCTTACGGGATTTTAGCGAGACCCTAACAATCCCCGGGGAAACCCCTCAAACCCAAATGATTGAGCGGGTTGCCGGAGATGAATGGCTATTTGAAGGACCCGGAACCTACATTCCTCGGGTGGAAGTGGCGATCGTTAAAACCGTGGAAGCCACTATTATTAAAACCAATCAAGCCCTGGGATTATTTGCCCGTCAAAACTGCATCGATCGCCAAGGAATTAACCGCCGCGCCGGAGAAGAATGGTTAGTCCGAGAACAAGGAGCTTATTTACCCGGAATTGATGAAGAAATCCTCGGTTTAATTGATGCTTATGTCTTAACGGAACGCCAATCCTTACATCTCAAAGCCAAACGCAGTTTTACTGACATTTTCGGACGGCAAAGAAAAGCCGGAGATGAATGGTTAGTCACCTTAGAAGATGCAGAAATTCATATTCCAGATGTCTATGAACAAGTCGTGGGGGAAGTCCAAGTCACCACCTTAAATGACCGAGAATGGTGTATCGTCGTAGACCCCATCGATCGCAATGGCAAACCCCAATTTGGGATGAAGGAAGTCCGACAAGGGCGAATTACCTTCTTTTTACATCCCGGAGAATCCCTCCACAACGGCATCCAAAAAGTGTATGTGCTGGGGGAACAGGAAGCCTTATTACTCCGCGCCTATGAAGCCTTTACTGAAGGGACCGCAGAGAACCCGATTCATCACCAACCCGGGGATTTGTGGATGATTCATGGTCCCCGGGATTATATTCCTCCGGTACAAGTAGAAGTCATCGAAACCCGCAAAGCGATTCCCTTAGATAAAAATGAAGGAATCTATGTGCGAGATATTCAAACTGGGGAACTGAAACTGGTGAGTGGACCCCAAGCCTATCTGTTAGCGCCCCATGAAGAACCTTGGGAAAAAGAGTTACCGCCGGTGGTGGAAGATTTGCTGCAACGCAAAAGTGACCCATTAGGCGATCGCGGAGAATATAGCGGCAGTCGTGAGGAAACCCAGGGACGAACCCAAAATCAGCGCAAACAACGGGATAAAACTCGTGCAGTTGTCTTTCATGTTCCTCAAAATGCCGTGGTGCAAATTCACGACTATAAAGAACGAACCGCCCGGAATGTATTCGGTCCTGATTTAGTCATGTTAGGTCCCGATGAAGCCTTTACGGTATTAAGTTTATCGGGAGATAAACCCAAACGACCGAATGCGATTAAATCCTTAGCTTTATTGTTAGGTCCGGATTTCATGACGGATATTTTCACCGTGGAAACCTCGGACCATGCGCGACTGCAATTACAATTATCCTATAATTGGTATTTTGAAGTCGATAAAACTAACGAAGAACAGACGGAGAAATTATTTCAAGTTCCTGATTTTGTCGGCGCTGCTTGTAAGGCGATCGCCTCCCGAGTGCGCGGTGCCGTTGCCGGAGTCCAATTTGACGAATTCCACCGCAACTCCGCCCGCATCATCCGCCAAGCCGTCTTTGGCGTCGATGACGAGGGACATATTCGGGAAGACTTCCGATTTCGGTCGAATAATCTGGTGATTACCAACATCGACATTCAATCCGTCGAACCTGTGGATGAAGAGACCTTAAAAAGCCTCCAAAAATCCGTACAAATTGCCATTCAAATCACCACCGACGCCCAAGAAGCCGCCGCCCGTCATGACGCCGAACGCATCGCCCAACAAGCCAAAGCGAGACTCGAACGGCAGGCTATTGTCGATAAGAGTGCCGCCGAAGCCGAACGCCGAAACCTGCTAGAATTAGAAGCAGAAAATGCCGCCATTTCCTCCACGGGACAAGCCACCGCCGAAGCCCGAGCCAAAGCCGAAGCGGCGCAGATTCAAGGGCAATTACAAGTAAATTTAGCCACCCAAGAAGCCGAAGCCAACCGCATCCGCGCCGAAGTCGAACTCGCCCAACTGCGATCGCGCCAAGAAGCCGAATTCGCCCATCAACAAGCTCTCACAAACCTGGAAATAGAAAAAGCCCAACGCATGGCAGAAATTACCAGTACGGAATTTGCCCAAAAAGTTGCGGCATTGGGGCCTGAGACCCTGCGGGCGATCGCGCAAGCGGGACCGGAAATGCAAGCGCGACTCTTAGCGGGGTTGGGTCTACAAAGTGTGTTGATTACCGATGGGAAAAGTCCGATTAATTTGTTCAATACGGCTAATGGATTGATTGGGGGAGTGCCGTCTAATTTAGGGGGAAATGGGAGAGAAGAGACCTAACCCCCCAGCCCCCTTCCCTGGGAGGGAAGGGGGAGCAAGAGGGGAGCAAAATCCTCGTGACATGGCTCCGCCGTGTCACGAAAATCAGCGGCTCTGCCGCCTGTAAGACGTCACCAACAATCAGGGGAACAGGAGGCAGAGCCTCCAAAAAGCATAACTCGGCAGAGCCAAGTTACGAGGAACTTACTCTACTCTCTACTCCCTACTCTCGTGACATGGCTCCGCCGTGTCACGAAAATCAGCGGCTCTGCCGCCTGTAAGACGTCACCAACAATCAGGGGAACAGGAGGCAGAGCCTCCAAAAAGCATAACTCGGCAGAGCCAAGTTACCAGGGAGCTACTCTGCCACCTGTTTAAAACAAAGGCTCAATCTTCAAAAGCCCAGGCTCGCCATGATAAATGCGATCGCTAGAATAACGCCAATGACTTGGCTCATCAACATACCCCCGCTTCACAGGATTATAATGAATATACTCCAATTTCTGAAATAACATCGAGTCACTTAAAATCGCTTGGGGGTGAAAACCATCTTGCCAAACTTGGTATTGCCGATCCACCTTGTGAGGCAACCTCGCCAACTTCAAGTGAGACAACTAAGGACTCTTGTCAGCCTTGAGGCGATCGATAATCATCCGAGCCGTAAAAGATTTAAACGTTTGCATAGCTTTAGAGAGATTATCCGATGTGGCAATCAAATGCAGATGGTTTTCCATAATCACATAAGCATGAAGCGTCAGCCGTTGATTATCTTGCAAATATTGCAACGAGTCCAAAATAATCTGCACCACTTCCGGCAGACTGAATAGAGGGAGCCAATTAACGATAGTGCAAGTGAGAAAGTAGGGAGCTTGCTCAACAACACGATACCGGGAACGTCCCATAAGTCTTGACTGGTGTTAGGGCAACATTGATTTTACCTCAAGTCCTTCCCAATCCACAATATCTATTGATGCGAACAACGGCAATTAGGCCCTCTACCACCTCTCTACTCGTGAACTCTACTCGTGACATGGCTCCGCCGTGTCACGGGCAATCAGCGGCTCTGCCGCCTGATTAGGATGAGGAGGCAGAGCCTCCAAAGAGCATGACACGGCAGAGCCATGTCACGAGGGAATGCAGGTTGTTCTACTGCCCTCCTTATTGTGGATACAATGAATGAAGTGGTTATGGTGACGCAATCATGGATCGAGCAATAGCTGGTCGGTTGGGGACTTTTGGGGCGGCGGTGGTTGTGGGGGCAGCAGCCAGCGCGATCGCAGGGGCAAGTGCCGCCCCCACGCTTCCCCTGCTCATAGCAGGAACCGCAGGAACCGTTCTTTCTGGAGTGGCGGCGGGGATTTTTGCCAATGAACTGGGGACACTCAATGCTCAGTTAGGGGAGCCGGATTTGCGAAATGCCCATTTAACCCGGGCGGTGGGGCGGGCGATCGCCATCGTGATTGAAGATGTCGCCAAAGACCACAAGGGCCGATCGCGCCTCGCCCTGGAAGCACTGGCCCAAAGCGCAAGGCAAAATTGGCCCGATATCGTCCAGAAAACCCTCGGGAAGCAGACCCCGGCAGAGTTATTTGAGGAAAATTTAGCCAAGCAGTATTTTGCGACGAAGGCGGAGAATTTTGACCAGATGCGGGCTTTAGCAACCTGGGAAGACTGGCGGCTGGTGATTGACGCCTTGCGACCCAGAGCAGTGTATCCCTTGGGAGCCTTGGATCAGACCCTCTTGGATACCCTCGCTCACCAGTTGCATAAAGAATTCCCCAAAGCCATCCGGGAAGAGTTGAAGCGGGATTTTACCGAGGGGAAAGAGGCGTTTGCCGGGATGGTGTTTGACCTGCTGGGCAACTTAACAGCAGATCAGCAGGATTTAGCAAAACAGGTGACTCAGTGGCGATCGCAAACCCAATCCCTCTCCCATGCCCTTGCCGAGCAACTGACGATGCAATTGCTGTGGTTAGAAGGGGTGGTCATCGATCAGGGGAAACAAACGCGGGAAACGGTCGAAGACGAACATGAAATAACCCGCGCCGAGATTATCGGAGAAATTCGCAAAAACTCCATCGGACAAGGCCAAAACCCCCACTCACCCTCTAACCTCTCCCGTTACAGTCGCACCGTCCTCAAATTCGTGGGGCGCGAAGTGGCAATGGCCGAGTTGAGCCGGTTGTTAGCAGAGACTGACCAGGTGGCAGTGTCG
>CAYUEH010000326.1:0-6529 GCA_964442465.1 uncultured Laspinema sp.
ATCAATAATCTCTCGCTCATCCCCGGTGACCTGGGGCTGTTTCAACTCAGTGCTGACTCGGATTTATTTGGACCGGCTTTGGCAAAGGTCAATCAATTCGATGTCTGCTTGATGGACTGCGCCCCAGGCTTGACCGTTACCTCGGTTCAGGCGATTTTGAGTTGCGATCGTATTCTGGTCCCGGTGGTCAGTGAACCCGCTGCACTCAAGGGACTCTCGGAAGCGGTTGAGTTGATTCGGGATGAACGCCCCGATTTGCCGATAGATGTCGTGCGCTGCCGGTATCGGAAAAGGTTGACCCTCACGGTTGAGTCAGATTTGCTGCTGTTCGAGGCGGCTCCCGAGTTGGATTTTCGCCTGCTCAATACCTGCATCCCGGATAATATCTCGGTTGCTGAATCAATCGCCCATCAAAAACCCGTCACCAGCTATGCGTCTGGTTCCGCTGGAGCGAAGGCTTATAAGGCACTGGCTAAAGAATGCGTGGAGGCGTGGAATGTCTAATAAAAAAATGGGGGGAAAGTTGTCAAAGCTCTCTCAGTTTTCGGGCATCCGACAAGGATCTGAACCCGTCGAACCTGAAGCCGAAACTCTCTGTACCCCCACCAATGCACAATCTCCTTCCCAGGATAAAGCCAAACGGAAAACGGACAGCGATAAGGAGACACAGGTTACCTTGAACATCAAAATCTTGCGGCGGCAGAAAGACTGGCTCTCGGATACCGCCCAGACTATCCGGGACAACAACGAGGACCCGGTGGCTCCGGCTGACCGCGTTTATCCTCAGCACTTGATTCAAGTGGCGATAGATTTGCTTCAATCGAACGAGGTGGATTGGTCCAAAATCCGCAATGTGGAAGAGTTGAGAGGTCATCTAAACCTTTAATAGTCTAAAGGTATTAGACCTTTAGAGGTTTAAACAATGACCTCGGACAAACTGTCGGACCCGACATTTATTTGAGAAACACGGTCCCGTGACGCGATCGCCTCCCCGATAACTGTCGGTCCCCACACTTATAAGAGCGAACACCGACTTTCAGGCGATAAACCCGGAGGCCCGGGCGTTCCGGTGCCGCAACTTCCCAGCTGCTGTTCCCAACTAACTCGATCGCTCCAGGGGTGACCTCGTTTCCCACGGGCACGATTCCGGCCAACAACAAGCGCCGCCAATCCGCGCAGGAGTAGAGACTATCCGACGAAGTTCTATCCCCAGGCAGATTCCCCGACCAAAGGATTTGGGTAGATTAGGAACATAAGAAAAACAAACGCCAGTTAACACAGACCTAATAGGTCTTTTTAGTAAATTCCTATAACAGACAATCCCGCACTTACTCGCTAGGCGCGGGATTGTTGCGTTGGGGAATCGCCCCCGGAAGCAGTGCTGCTGACCCGGTTGGTGGGACTTGCTCAGAAGCTGCTATCCCCCAGGAACCCACCCAGCAGCAGCAAAAACTAGGGATGAACCGGGGCCAGTTTGTCCAGAGGATGAATCGGACGAGCTTGATTCCTTAGAAATGACGGTCACTTCACTGCTACTGGAAACAGAACCCCTCTATGGGGAGGAGTCTTTTTGATTTCAGACCCCGACCCAATTTAGGCCAAAATTAGGATGGGGCGCAATCAAATTCCTAGTGCGCTGCTGACAAAAAACGGAGCAATTTAGGATGCACTCTGACTAAGCCCATTCCCTCTGGCTGAGAGGGCTTGGTTGCGATTGCCATAAAAAACCCCTCACTGAGAGGGGTTTCAATTACTTCACTTTCTCCAGCAATGCGCGGTCCCGGTTTCGCCAGCCTCGCAGAAACACCCGTTGGTCCGGAGCTTCCCTGACCCGAAAATCCCGAAATTCGAGCCGCCACTGAGAGATCGCCCGCGCGGAAGCCCTCTCATCCCTGGGGAGTGCCGGATATCGGTGACCGTCGCGCCGTCGCCCCTGGGATGAAAACATTTGCCACCCCCCAACCCCAAAATTAACAGCAGTGTCAAAACAGGCGAGTTGCATCTGAGCCGTTTGCCACTCGCCACACCTGGCCGGATTCCAGTATTCAGCCTCATAAATCCTGCGGACAATCGATTCGGGCATCGTGCAAGGGTCAGAGTAGCCGTGCCTCTGAGCCACCGACCGGATGATGCCCTTGTAGGTGCGCCCTCCCCTATCAGCCGGATGGTCCGAGCATCCCCCCTCTTTTCCCAGGGTCCACTCGTAGGCTGCATCGAAACCTGGTGATAGAGTTGAGGACCCGAACAGTTGACCCTTTCTGAGAAACTCAATGTATTGCATTATCAAGGGTTTAGTGTAGCCCCGGTCCGTGATTCGCTCTCCCCTCACCGGGATACCGTCACTCCCCTTGGTCCATCGGTGGATTTGGTTGTGGATATGGTCACCACTACTTCTGCCAGTGGTTCCCTGGGTTCCGAGCGCCTCACCTTTGGCTACCCGGTCACCCGGCTTGAGAGTTTGGGAACCCTCAATCAAATGACCAAATAGCCAGTAATCAGCGCCATCGCAAGCGACTCCCACGATTTGACCCGCGCCTGACCCGGTTGCTAATCCGCCATTAACTCCCTGAAAATAGACCCCACCAATGGTTCCATTGCACGGGCTGGGAATCGGAACGGATGTTGACCCGTCCCGTTCGAGTACATAATCCCAGGAACCTGAAGGGGAATCATCGTAGAAGTGAGGGCCAATATGCACCGTGATAGGCTCAAAACCGTGACTACTATCTCCGGTTTTGGAAGCATCCGGCAAGATATTCTGGAAAATTGCCAGACCCAAAACCGCTAGGGTAGCCAGTCCGACCAGTCCATCAGCGATTGCACCCCCGACTCCCTCCCGAATTCCCTTGGAGATGCCACCGGCGAGGGCGGATTCTAGGTTGGTATTAGCCATCAGATTTGACCCTCATCCCGTTTCAGGCATTCAGGGGGAAGGGTTGCGCCAACTTCGTTCAACGTGAAAATCAGGACTTCACTATATGAATAAGGGCAACCCTCCGGTTGAGGCGAGGTTGGAGAAGAACCCGAAGTAATCGGCGAGGGGGGTTTGAGTTTTGCCAGGTCAATTCCCCATCGAGAAAATAATCCAAAGTATTGGGCAATCGCCGCTAATCCAATCAATGCTAAAATATGGGTAATTTTCATTTCCTTTCTCTCTTATTCACGAACAAATAACCCCCAAAGAATCAATCAATGGGGGTCGTTTTTATTAGCTATCTACAGAAAACTTGGCCCGTGCGGGTATCAATCCATTGCTGGTCCGGTGGGCAGTTTTCGTTGGGCTGAATTACCTGGTTATGGGGCGACAAATTCCGCTGCTGCTGTTGCGGTTGCTGGGGGTTGGGGCGCAAAAAGGGGATATACCGGCGTGGGTCAGTCAGCCAGAAATCCTCACCCGGTAAGCGGATTTGAGGGTTGGGTTCGTCAAACCGTCGCCCGAGGTTTTCGGTATCGTAGTTCTCAAAACCCTTACCAATCATGTTGGCAGTCCCCGCACTAAAAAACTGCACCACACTATCAGGGGAGGCATTGCGAGAGGGATTGATTCGTTGGGTAAACATTCCCCGCCCAATCGGGGCAATGAGCGGACTCCAAAGAACCCAAATTGCCCCCGCGCCAATGATGGCCGTGCCTACATTTTTCATCATGATTTTTGCTCCGGTTTAAATCTATTAACTAACTCGTTCCAGACGGGGCTAACAAAGCGCTTGTAACGCTCGTCTCTACTCATGTTGGTGATGTTGAATAGCGAGATAACTTCCCCTTTGAGCGGGGATTTAATCTCGCCGGTGGCATAGCTTTGGGCGAGTTCTTCTACCCGCTTTCGGGTCTCTCCCTTCCAAGTTTCACGCCACCAAACCTCATCCGGGTCAGTAGCGCAAACCCTTACCCGGTGGGCTTTAATGTCAATTTCAGGGATGATTCTGATTTCAGGGAGACTCGCGCCAAACTGCACCACACAAGCCCGCTTTTTCTGTTTAAGTAAAGGCTCGATTTCCGCCCGCAAATCTTGGGCAGTGCCGGGGATGCGGTTGATAATGTCGGCGTCAAGGGCGGATGTGCCCAGGATTAACTTGTTAACCTGTTGCTGTTGTGCCTTGGTGAGGGCGACCGAGCCAACGGCGAGCATCTGGGAGATGAGGAGGAGTTTGACTCGGTAACCGCGCCCCATCGTCAGGATGTCGGCTATCTTCTCCTTAATCTCCTCATCCACCTCATGCTGTTTGGCGGTGTTCATCAAGGCTGGGAGTTCATCAATCACGCATAAGAGTGGGGTGAAGTTGAGGGTTTGCTTGCCTCCATCACTGGCGACCTTAATCGCTTGCTGACGGCGCTTTTCTAACTCATCCCAGACCGCATTAATCCCCGCATGGATGCGGTCGAATTGCGCCTCAACTATTTGATTTAGGGGTAAACCCATCCAGGTATTCACTCGCCCCGAGTCATCGGGTTTGCCGTAGTTGATATCGAATATCCGAAGCTGGCCCGTGCCTTCACTAAAGCGGATGAACCCGACGATAATCTCGTTGACCACGGTGGTTTTGCCAGAGCCAGGGAGACCCACGACGAAGTTGCACTGCCAGGATTGACCGCCTAACCCCTTCCGGAATCCAGCCCACTCTACGAACCATTTGCGATCGCCGCTCAACTTCTCAGCCGCGCTTTTCAACTGCGGCGGAATGACCCGCAAGACCACCTCTTTTCCCTTCTTGGCTGGGGGCGAGGTCAGCGCAATTTTGGCAGTGGCTTGGAGACCTCCCGCAAGCAAATAGTTGGAGTGGGAAGTCAAAGCCATGATTGTGCTGATGGCGTCATCCCGAAGGGTAGAGGGGTCGAAAAATTCCTTGCGGCTGAGGATGAGGCTTCCTCCTGCGAGGCAGGCAATGGAGGTCCCCAGGAAAAATCCCCAGTTGTCGTTTGGGGTGCGTTCGGTGAGTACGTCGATCGCCCCCTGGGTTTGGCGGACTGCCGAAGTGGTTTGGGGGGTCAGCGATGCAATCCAAGCGGCAGTTGCACCACTAAATAAAGTCGCCGCTAGGAGTAACCCAAGCTGGCGGGTTGTCAGGGGGTCTGGTTTAGTTCGGCTCATCAGGTGAGCCTCCTGTGGGCGAGCGACTCGGGAGAGCAATCCCGCTTTGTTGGCGGATGCGCTCAATCTCCTGGAGTTGTTTTTGCCGTTCCATCTCCTCGGTGATGGCCATCTGCCGCGCTTCCATCCGCAGGCGCATATAATCTTCGCGGCTCAACTGGTTGGCTGATTCGAGGGTCAGTTGCTCCATCAACGAAGCCAGGTAAGCCAAATTAATGGGTTCCGGGGTATTTCCTCCGGCGCTTGCCCGAATCGCATCGTTTACCGCATCAATCTCGCTGGACAACCGCTCAAATGTTGCCCGGTTGCTGTCGGTTACTTCCCCCATCGTCGGGGCGAGAATCTCGTTCAGTTCGTTGGTGAGGGTCTGGAGTTGCTGGGCCAGGAATGATTGGATTAGGCTACGCTCCCCAATCCGGGTCAGGGCTGCTAGAACAACCGCACGGGCGTCGGAATTGTAGACCCTGGGGATATCAATAATTGAAGCCTCTCCCGAGTATTCAAATTGGCCCAATTCCCTCAAGTTTTGGGATTGTCTTGCCATCTCCCGCACCAGTTTTATGTCCAGGGGAGTGTAATCTCCCTCTTTGTGATTGGGTGCAAACAGAACCAGCAGGTTATCCCGTCTTGCCCGGTCGATTGCCGTCTGCTGCATGGAGGTTTCTATTAGGGTTTTTGCCAGCAATTCATTCCGCCTCATTTCTGCGGGGTCTAGGGCTGGCAAGGGGATACAACCTAGGGATTTTTTTTCCTCGGGGCAAATAGGTTTTTGGGCATTTTGTTGGCCGGTCTGCGGGTTGAATTGGGGGAAAGAAATTTGGCTAAGTTGTGGCTGATTTTGGGCGATGGCTGAAACGGCTAACCCCACCCCTATCGTTCCGATAATCAGCCACAACCGGGCATGATTGACTGAGGGTTTTACGGGTGGTGCGGGGTCTGTCTCTAGGGGAGGGGGGTTGAGTAAATCTGGCAAATTAGATGTTTCATCGGGGGAGTCTTGGAGGTCTGGCAAGTCTTCCTCTATTTCCAGATAACTCCCACCGAATGGCGTCATCATGGGCTTAATCTCCTATTTTTCAGGGGGTGGGGTTGGTTAAATCTGTTGGTTACATCTGAAACCAAACCCACGGAATCTCAATGGTTACAGTGGTTGGTTTCCCGGTTGTTACGCCTTTTCTCGCTCGTCCAAGATGGCGATGGCATCCATGATGGTGAATTGCTGCGCCGGTGAGAGTCGCCCTTGCCGCAGAAGGCTCTGGAGGGAGTCAGAAGCTGGGGGACAGCGCCGCCTTTGAAACACTAAATTTGCAATAGCTGACCCTATCCCGCACAAGATGGCAATGGTCATCATCCGGGCGGAGTCGATGTGGGGTTCCAGTGCGCCAAGGACGAGCATCATGGTGAGCATTGAACCGGCTATGCAGGTAATAAGGGTGGTAA
>CAYUEH010000327.1:0-6527 GCA_964442465.1 uncultured Laspinema sp.
TATAATCAGAATTATTCTCATTATAGTTTAGGACGAGAAGACGGGTGCGATCGCCGGAGTTTTTGCTTGAGGTTGAGCACCGAAGCCGCAAAATGGGGTTGGGTCAAAATGCCACTCTTGGGACTAAACAAAAACGCCAACAAAAATAAGAGCACCACCACTAAGGCGATCGCCGGACCCGAAGGCACATTCCAGTAATAGCTGGCATACATCCCCAACACACAAGAAATAGACCCAATCACGGCCCCGCCCATCATCATTTCATGTAACTCTTTTCCGAACAGATAAACCGTTAAACTGGGACCGATAGAAAGGGCCATAACTAACAGCACCCCCACCGCCTGCATCGTAGCGATCGCCGTCAAAGCAATCGCCGCAATTAACCCAAAATAAATCCAATTCACCGGCAATCCACTCGCCTTCGCTCCCCAGGGGTCAAAAGTGTAAAAGAGCAACTCTTTATAAAATAATTTGGTAAACACTAAAACAGTCAGAGTAATCGCTAACGTATGCCATAAATCCCCCGATGCCACCCCTAAAATATTTCCAAACAAAATATGATGAAGGTCAAGCTGTTTCGTGCCTAACCCTTCAATTAATGACACCCCTAAAGCTAAAAATCCCGACATCACTAAAGCCATTGCCGCATCGGCATTCACTCGGGATTGAGAGCAAATCCAGCCCACTCCTAAAGCACTCAGGGTCCCAGCGATAAACGCCCCAATGGATAAATCAAGTCCCAAAAAAAAGGCAATGGATAAACCTGGAATCACGGAATGGGCAATCACATCCCCCATCATTCCCATCTGCTGAACGATTAAAAAAGACCCCACCACGGCACTCAAAATTCCCAGCAAAATGCCAATCATTAGAGCATTTCGCATAAACTCAAAACTTAGGGGTTCGATGAGCCAATTAATCACGACAGTTCCTCACGCGGATACGAATGCTAAGGGAGTTTGATAGGCTTGTTGGAGATTGCCTTGGGTTAAAACTTCTTGAGGTGAGCCTTGGGCCACAATTTGCTTATTTAATAAGATAAGTTGGTCATAGTTTCCCACAGATTTCCCTAAGTCATGACCAATCGCCAGCAAGGTTTTACCTTGAGCTTTCTGCTCGGAAAATACCGTAAACATAATCTCTTCAGTCGGCTGATCAACGCCGGTAAAAGGTTCATCAAATAACAGCAAATCCGCTTCTTGTGCCAAGGCGCGGGCTAAAAATACTCGCTGTTGCTGTCCCCCGGAGAGTTCCCCAATTTGAGTCTGTCCATAATCGGATAATCCCACCCGTTCAAGGGCGGATTGGACAATGACTCGCGACTGCCGGGAAGGGTCCCGAAACCAGCCGGTTTGAGCGGTGCGCCCCATCATTACCACATTCCACACCGAAATCGGATAATGCCAGTCAACTTGGCTCCTTTGCGGAATATAAGCGACGCGGGACAATTGCTTTCTCAGAGGTTGCGATCGCAACTGCACCCGCCCACTCTCAGCGGGAATCAAGCCCAACATCGCCTTAATCAGGGTACTTTTTCCGGCCCCATTAGGCCCCATCAACCCCACCAACTGCCCCGGGGCGATCGCAAAACTCACCCCCTCTAAAACCCTGATATTCCGGTAGCTGACGGCCAAATTTTCAACTTCGAGCATCACTGAGTTGCCAAAATAAAAAATGAGAATGATTATTATTATAGTACACTAGACAGCAAACCCCGATTGCTCCTAATACGGAATCCGGTTGTTAAAGGTCTATGAAAACCCCGCAGGCTAAAGCCTGGGGCTACACGGACAAAGCCCGCCTGCGCGGGCTAAAAGCGAAAACCTACTTTTACCAACCGGATTTGGTATAAGTCCCGAGTCCCTGGTCGTTCCAATTGTTCGTAGTAACGACTTCAGTCGTACTCCCCCGTTCGTAGTAACGACTTCAGTCGTTCCGATGTGTCGTTCTTGTCATCAACCCCATTAAAGACCATGTTCAATCGCATCAACGGAAAAATTCAACGCCTGTGCAGTACAACCCTGACTACTGCAATCCTGGGATTAACAGGATGGGCGATCGCCTTATCGGTCAATTATCCCACCCAAGCCCAGCAAAAGCCCAGAGTGGTAGCCAGTTATAGCGTGTTGTGCGATTTGGCTGAACAAATCGCCCGCGATCGCATCGCCCTCACTTGCTTAGTCGAGGGAGGTCAGGACCCTCACACCTATCAACCGAGACCCCAAGACCTCAGAGCCATTGAAACCGCCCAACTCATTTTATATGGAGGGTATGGCTTTGAACCGGCGATCGTCCAATTAGTCCGAAATACTAGCAATTCTGCACCTAAAATCGCGATTCACGAGGTAGCAGTTCCCAATCCCATCTTCGGGGAAGACCATCACGATCACGGCCACAGTCATGACGACGATGAAGTTGCAGATCCTCATGTGTGGCATGATGTTCGCAATGGGATTCGCATGGCGGAGGCGATCGGCAATTCTCTGAAGCAAATCGACCCAGGAAATGCTGACTTTTACAGCCAAAATATCAACAACCTTCGTGCAGAATTAGAACAACTTCATACCTGGATTCAGGCACAAGTTGCCACGATTCCCTCAAACCAACGGGTCTTAGTCACCACTCACGATGCCCTGGGTTACTATGCTCAAGCTTATAACTTTAGGGTCGCTGAAGCTCTCATGGGAGTCAGTACCAGCGAACAACCCAATGCGGCTCGATTTCGAGAATTAGTCCAATTAATTCGTACCGAGGGAGTGCCAACTGTTTTTGTTGAAGTCACCTCCAATGACCGGGTAATGAATAATTTAGCCCGAGAAGCGAATGTTCAGATTTCGCCCCGGGCGCTGATGGCTGATGGGCTTGGTCCAAGAGGCAGTAACACCGGGACTTATGTGCAAATGATGACCTCAAATACCTGCATTATTGTCACAGGTTTAGGCGGTCAATGCAACCCATTTCCTCAATAATTTTCCTCGTGACGTGGCTCTGCCGCGTCACGAAATTCGGAGGCTCTGCCTCCAGTCCGGAAGCAAGGGCTTAATCTGCCTATTGAACCTGTCACAGCTTCAACTCGTAACCAGAGCTACAGGCGGCAGAGCCGCCAAGAATGCGTGACGCGGCAGAGCCACGTCACGAGGAATTCCTGACCAAACTTTCCCGAAAATCATGATTAAATTGGAGTCAAGAAATGGTAATGAATGTTGTTGAAAACTTAGGACAATCTGACCCTTTAGAAGGGGAAACAAGCCAGGGGAAAGACAGATCAATGGCAGTTCGTCCTCGTCGTCTGCGTCGGACTGCTGGTTTACGCCGGATGGTTCGAGAAAACCAGATTACGGTCAATGATTTGATTTATCCCCTGTTCGTCATGGAAGGAGAAGGGCAGAAAATCGAAATTCCTTCTATGCCGGACTGCTTCCGCTATTCCCTGGATTTGTTATTACAAGAAGTGGCGGAAGTCGGGAATCTGGGAATCAATGCGATCGCCCTGTTTCCCGTGGTTCCTGAAAGCAAAAAAGATGCCACAGGCACGGAAAGTTACAATCCCGATGGACTGGTTCAGCGGACCGTCAAAGCCATCAAAAAAGCAGTTCCCGAAATGTTAGTAATTACCGATATTGCCCTGGACCCTTATTCCATTTATGGTCATGATGGAATTGTGGATAAACAGGGTAAAATTCTCAATGACCCCACAGTAGAAGTCTTGGTCAAACAAGCCCTGTCCCAAGCAGAAGCCGGGGCTGATTTGGTTGCGCCTTCGGATATGATGGATGGACGAATTGGTGCAATTCGCCAAGGGTTAGATGCGGCAGGATATTTTGATGTAGGAATTCTCGCCTATTCTGCTAAATATGCCTCAGCTTATTACGGTCCTTTTCGCGATGCGTTGGATTCTGCTCCTAAATTTGGAGATAAGAAAACCTATCAAATGGATGCAGCCAATAGTCGGGAGGCATTGAAAGAAGTCGAACTGGATATTGCAGAAGGGGCGGATATGGTGATGGTTAAACCAGCTTTGGCTTATTTAGACATTATTTGTCAAGTCAAATCTGCCACTCATTTACCTGTAGTTGCCTACAATGTCAGTGGGGAATATGCCATGATTAAAGCAGCGGCACAACAAGGTTGGATTGATGAGAAATCGGTGATGCTGGAAACCTTGGTGAGCATGAAACGAGCCGGTGCTGATTTGATTTTGACCTATTTCGCGAAACAAGTTGCTGCTATATTGCAGGCGGGTTAAGAGGGATTTGGGATCGGTTCCGACAAATGACAGGGAGGAGAACCTTGTCATTTGTCTCAGTTCCCCCTAGAATGAGAATGATTATTATTGTAAATCTAGGGGTAATCTGCAATGGTAGCTGCAACGGAACAGGATAGAGTCCCAGTGACAGTCCTAACTGGGTACTTGGGGAGTGGCAAAACGACGCTCCTCAACCGGATTTTGACCGAAGAACATGGCAAAAAAGTCGCTGTGATTGTCAACGAGTTTGGAGAGGTGGGAATTGATAACCAGTTGGTTATCGACGCCGATGAAGAAATTTTTGAGATGAATAACGGCTGTATCTGTTGTACAGTGCGGGGAGATTTGATTCGGATTATTGGCAATTTGATGAAGCGGCGCAATAAATTCGACCATATTGCGATCGAAACCACGGGACTGGCGGACCCCGCGCCAGTGATTCAGAGCTTCTTTGTGGATGAGGATATCCAGTCGAAGTTATTGCTGGATGCGGTGGTGACGGTGGTGGATGCCAAGCATATTTTGCAGCATTGGGAGGCAAGTGAGGCGCAGGAGCAAATTGCTTTTGCCGATGTAATTTTGCTGAACAAGATAGACTTAGTGAGTGAGGCGGAGTTAGATGAGCTAGAAAGGCGGATTCGGGGGATGAATGCGATCGCCAAGATTCACCGCACCCAGGATGCAGAAGTGGAAATGGATGCACTGCTCGGTGTGAGAGCCTTTGACTTA
Source organism: uncultured Laspinema sp. (assembly GCA_964442465.1). Classification (GTDB taxonomy): domain Bacteria; phylum Cyanobacteriota; class Cyanobacteriia; order Cyanobacteriales; family Laspinemataceae; genus Laspinema. The sequence goes on from CAYUEH010000327.1 coordinate 4,976, forward strand.
AGTCGAGCGATGGAAATTGACCCCAATTTCTTAACCGAAGATGCTCACGAACATGATGAAACCGTGACCTCGATCGCCTTAGTAGAACCCGGTGCCGTAGATGGCGAAAAAGTGCATGAATGGCTCGGGGAACTGTTGCGAAACCAGGGTACTGATATCTTTAGAATGAAGGGAATTTTAAATATTGCTGGGGAAAGCAATCGGTTTGTGTTTCAGGGGGTTCATATGTTATTTGATGGCAATCGGGACCGCCCCTGGAAATCGACAGAAACTCCCAAAAATGAGCTAGTGTTTATTGGCCGGAATCTCAATGAAGCGGAGTTAAAAGCGGGGTTTAAACGGTGTTTGGTCTAGGAGAATCGGGCAGAAAAAAACTGGGTAAAGCCGTTCTACCCTGGCAAAAACACTGGCAGGGAATGCTCTCGGATTATGTGACTTCTCTCCAGTGGTCGCCGGATGGCAGCATCTTGGCAGCCGCTTCCGCAGCCGGGGAGGTGGTGTTGTGGCAGGATGAAACCGCAGAAAAACTCCACCATTTAGAACCGGATTCAGGAGAGTCTATTGATGTTCTATCGTTCTCGACGGACAGTCAATTTTTAGCGGCCAGTGGGTCAGCCGGGACGGTGAAAATTTGGCAGTTATCCGGACAGAAAGCGGAGGTGATTGCGACTTTAAAAAGCGAACGGGCTTGGATTGATAAACTGGCCTGGAGTCCGACTCAAAATTTGTTAGCTTATAGCCCGGGTAAACAAGTTTGTCTGTGGGATTTGGAGACAAAAGAGACAGTGGCGACGCTGGATTTTGACCAGTCTAGCGTGTTAGCGATCGCATGGCATCCGTTGGGTGAATATCTGGCAGTTGCTGGAAACCAAGGGGTGAAAATTTGGGATGCTAGGGATTGGCAAGAGGACCCATATTGTTTAGAGATTCCTTCGGTATCTGTGGCAGTCGCCTGGTCCCCAGAGGGTAAGTATCTGGCGGTGGGAAACATGGATAGTAGCTTAGTGGTGGTGGATATCAAAAATCCCCATCCCTGGGTGATGCGCGGGTTTTATGGCAAAGTAAGACAACTCGCTTGGTGCGATCGCCCGACGGTGTTAGGAACGCCATTATTAGCAGCTTGCCATGCCGAATCCATTGCCGTCTGGGAAAAACAGTTGGGACCGAATGCGGGGTGGGATGCCTGGGAATTAGAGGGACATTCCGCACTTGTCCAGGCGATCGGCTTTCAATCGGGTACTTTTCACCTCGCCTCGGCAGCCGAAGATGGTCAACTTTATTTTTGGCGCGATGCCGAACAAGTCTGGCAACTCCTAGAGGGTGCACCGGAGGGATTTTCCACCCTGGCGTTACATCCTCAAGGCAAGGCGATCGCTGCCGCTGGTGTAAGCGGCGAGTTAATCATCTGGTTCAAATCCACTGCCGGACAAGGATTTAGTGCCTAGTCATTTGTCATTTGTCATTTGTCCTTTGTCCTTTGTCCTTTGTCATTTGTCATTTGTCATTTGTCCTTTGTCATTTGTCCTTTGTCCTTTGTCATTTGTCCTTTGTC
>CAYUEH010000328.1:0-6508 GCA_964442465.1 uncultured Laspinema sp.
CAGCATCATGTCACGACTCCAATGAATTGACAGTAAATCTACAGTAGTTATTGTGGTCAGGGGAGAGTTATAAATTCCCCCGACGGCACAAAATCAAGCAAAAGGAATGGAAACATAACCGTCTTCCGTATCGACAACGCCAACCGGAAGACCGGGAAAACTCCGGGCTGTCATCTCACTCAAATTGCCCACAGCGGAAATCGCATTCAAAGCGAAATCATTGGGCAAACCCAAACTTGCTCCGATATTTCCTTCCGCGCCCAAAAAGCGGCGCACAACTGGGTCGGAACTATTAACGGCTTCAGCCACATTCTCTGAAGTCAAGTCCAGTTCTACCCCTTCATAAAGGGCGTAAGTCACCCCAGAAACCACATCCTTCCACTGGGATTGGTTTTCATCCACCACCATTGCTAAAGGTTCCTCTCCCAAGACTCCGGGCAGCGGCTGCGACAGGTTTTGCTGTTCGGGAGGTAAACTCAGAAGACTAGAGAGAATCAAGGTTCCATCGCCAGTTATGACATCGAGTTCGCCGTTAATGTAACTATCAAATAGAGTTTGGAAGTTAGTAGAGGTGACGATTTCCGCATTAACGCCCAGAGAGTCCAGTCTTTCTCGCAACCGAGTCTCAGAAGTCGTACCCGCACCGACGCCAATGCGACGACCTTCAAGCTGCTCAAAAGAGGTAATGCCACTATCACTGCGAGCAATTACAAATTGAGCGTCGTAAGAATTAATCGGGGCATAATCGACTCCCAACAGGGCATCCCGCTTGAGGTTGTGGGTGGTGTTGCGACTGGTAATATCCACAATGCCGTTGGCAACATCGCTGAAGCGCTGGGCGGCGGATGTCTGAACCACGAACTCCACAGCATTGGGGTCGCCAAATACCGCTGCTGCTACGGCCCGCCCCAAATCCACATCGAAGCCGGTTAAGTTGCCGTTGGCATCGGCAAAACCCAGTCCGGGAGCCTCATTTCTCACCCCGACGCGCACGAAACCTCGGTCTAAAACTTCCTGCAAAATGTTGCGGTTATCGTTATCCACCAAGGGCACGCTGATTGTATCGCTACCGGAAAAGGGCGGATAAAATAGCTGACCTTCTGGTTCCACAAACATCAGTTCGTTGAGATTGCGGGGTAACGCCGTTTCGTCGAAGTTGCGATTGTAAATCTCTTCGTAGTTGCCGATTTGTTGGATGATTTTCCGGGCGAAGTCATTGGAGATTCCCAGGGATTCGCCTAAATTTCCTTCTACTCCCAAGAACCGCTTAATGTCGGTATTGCCATTGAGAAATTCATTCACATTCTGGGAGTTGATGCCAAAAACTTCCGCTTGAATGGGCGCGTTAACTACCCAGCGGACTACATCGGCAAATTCTGACTGGTTTTCCGGGAAAATCAATGCTAACGGTTCTTTACCCAGATTCTCCTCTAAAATCACTTGACTCCCCGGATTAGATAAGGTGGGAATCCGCGAAGCCAGCGCCCCACGATTCATCGAAACTGCCCCAATTTGCCCCGCATCATAAGCAGCAAAGAGGTCATCTTGAGAGGAAAAAGTTTGGATATTTAGAGTTACTCTCGCTCGTTGCGCCGCATCTTCTAAGTTTTGCTGAGAGCGAGTTCCAGCCAATACCCCAATAGTAGTTCCTGGCAATTGTTCCACCGAACTAATGCCACTGTTCCCTCGCACCATTACCCCTTGGGTATCGAAGAACACGGTCGGGGAATAATCCACTCCTAAACTGGCATCGCGGAGAACCGAATGAGCGGGCAAAGTGGCGGCGATATCTGCGGCACCATTAGCAACCGCATTAAAGTCTTGTCCCGCTTCGACCACTACATATTCGATCGCATCAGGATTGCCAAATAAAGCATTGGCTAAAGCCCGACTAAAATCAATGCCAATGCCACTAAAAGACCCGTCCGCTTCTCGGTTACTAAAACCAACGGCATCCTCATAAACTGCCACCCGCAAAAAGCCTCGGTCTAAAACCTCTTGGAGGAAAGAACCCTCCCGGGTAGCGCTACCGACAGGGGCGCGACCTTCCGCAGCGCCAAAGTTAAGGTAATGTTGCAAACCGCTAGCAAAATCGCCGTCAGCCACGGCCTCCGCTACGTCGGGGTTAAAGTCGAGATAAAAGCTCTCGTTAAAAGGAATTTGTGGCATCCGCCCTTCGGCTAAACCAAACCTCACCCAATGGTCGTAACCGCTGGCAAGCGAGCCTCGGGCCACGGCTTCGGCTACCCCCGGGTTTTGTTCCAGGTAGGCATTTTCATCGAAGGCCATCAGGTCTGAAGGCATGGCAGCAGCGGAAAACAGGGGTTCGCCAGTTAAAGGATCGGCGAGGGTTCCGTGAGAGTTAGCGATCGCTTCCCAGGAAGGCTCTAGCATTTCTGGGGAGTTAACATATTGAAGATTTGTAGGAGCTATGGGATTTGCCATGATGCGGTTAACGAAAAATGAAATAAGTAGGTAACAACAACAGATGCACTGCTAAGGGCCAATAGATAGGATTAACTTCATTCGCTTCTTCTATAAGTATTAGCCAAATGTTAGCTCGACCCCCTTTGGATATGGATTATTAGGGCAGAGAATCGGGTAAAGATGTTCTTTGGGTAAATGATCGGATAGAAGTTTTTTGTCAGATGATTCTATCATTTTTATTATTTTAAGATCGCGCTCCGCATACAACAAAGGACTATCATCTACAATCTTATTTTTCCAGTTCACAAATTTGAGTTTACCAACAGAGTGGTAATCCCACTCATTGATGTTTGGGTACATTTTCTCAGCATCAAAACCACGATTTTTTAGCACAGCAATAATAGTAGATAATTCTTTTTTGAGTGGGGGGACGTGTGGAACAATATCGTCCTGATATTCGTATCGCAGAGCAAGATCGAAAGTACTATTGAAGAAATTCTTAAACTCTCCATCCCCTGTGCGGGGGGACTCGAATATCCTGATGTTAATGCGGCTTGCATCTATCTTGAGTATTTTGTTTAACATAGCTGCCGCTATCGGTGTTAGACCCCCACTCTTACTGTATCCTGTGATTATTAGAGGTTTGCTATCACCCATCCGTTTTTTTACTTCTTCTGGGAAACCTTTTTTCCACAAGCGTTGAATTGAATCAGAAAATCCTTGATGTAATTTGCCAGGGATACCCTCCACTTCAACAGGTTCTGCTAGAAAGTTATCGATCCAGTCAAATAGAGCAGTAATGGGTTTGGCGAAACTGGTTCCACGAAAAGCCAGGATAACACTGTCATCAGTATCGGCTACGTAACAGGCATCAATACCTTTGATTCCGGCTGTAAAAGTTGCAACGGGAGCGTCAGTGAATCCAACATTTTGAGCGAACGGCGAGCCTTTCACCCCACCATCTTTATCAATTCCATAGGTGCATAAACTTGCACAGAGAATGCGACAAATAGCGTCTGCTGTAGTCATTTTTATATTACCTCAACATTTACTTTACATCTTTAAACGATTCCAGAGAGTAACTTCTGAATTTTTTGAGAGAAACTTGCTGTGCTGAACCTGTTGGCATAAGTCTTGCGGAGTAATTGGATGGGCAAGGGGAAAGGGGAGTATTTGATGAATTTATTGGTTAAGTTTCCCCTTGTCCACACTATAAGACAGAATTTACGCAGGCACTATGCAAATATAGAGTTAGAGGAGGTAAAGCTTCAACTCCAGAAAGTTAGCTACCGCTCACAAACTCTGACAACCTAATTTTTCAAAAGCCCCCTGCCCATAAAATATCCTTTCTCTTCCGGAGATAAATCTAGTGATGGCTTGTCGCTAAGGTTCGCCAATTGATTGTCGGGAATTCCCAGCGTAATGCATCCATTAATAGAATTATGTTGCAGCTCCATACCTGCTGATGTTTCTAAACCAAAGTCAAAGTGATATTCTTTATTTTCAGTATTTTGATTTTCAGCAGCTTGATCTGTTTGGGGTTTTCGCTCACCAGAACCTTCGACTAACGATCCAGATGTGCTTTCCAAATGCCAATAATAGGCACAATTTATACTTATGGTGGTAGAAATAATAAGAAGTTGTCGCGTATTGCATGTTAACTTAAACGATCCAATCTGCACAGAACTTCCTAATTTGAGACCTTTGAAACTAAGGCGGACAAGAGAATCCTTAATAATAGGATTTTGTGAATCGCTAGTTTGGTCATCGTTAAAACAGGCAAGTCCTGTTGTAATGTTGGTCATTGGTGAGATATTTGGTGAATATGCTTCAGAAAATTCTATCTTTTTGTTTGGTGGTATTACGTAAGTTAAACCACTTTGTTCATCGTCACCAGGCACAGAAATAATTGCGCTTTGGCGGTAGTTCCTGTTCAAAGCATAAACTGTATTTCCATTTTCTGAAATAGAGGAGTAAAACAATATATCTCCAGATTGACATTCTTTCGATATCTGAAGATTATTCTGAGGGCTTGTATAAGCAATTGTCTGAATTTTCTGGCAAATTGTACCAATCATTACTCCAGCAGACAACAATAATTTGCCGACAGACCAATTTAATTGAGATTCCATTTTATTTTTCCTTAAGCTGTGTTCAATTGAGCTTTATGAGCTGATTACGGATCGAGCGCAATGGCTTTATGTTTCGCTCTGAAACTTGGTATTTCTCCCGATGGAGTACATAGGTTGTTCGAGACAACGGCACCCAGTTAATGTTAGTAGAGGCTCACCTTTATTATCTAGACTTTCTGTTTTTTGGCAGAGTTTGATGCAGGCTGTGGGATGGAAGGGAGGAGCTGTTGGCTCGGGGCTTGGCTGCTCGGTCGCCACCGCCGCCACAACTGGCTCGAAGAAGAACATTTTGTCGTATTCATTCAAAATGTCATTCAATATCGACCATCCTCTCACAGGTTCGTCTAACAACGAAAACCGATCGTTTGAAACCATCATAGAACTTCCCTACTCATTTGGGTTGTGACAAGGTGGGCGTTCAAACAGTTAGGCTTTTGCCTTTTTTCTGCTTCCCAGCATAAAACCGCCCAGTGTAATCAAACCTAGTATTAGGCTAGGCTCTGGGACGGAGACCATCTCCGCCCCATCTCCTGGCCCCACTCCGCTGATGGACTGCCCTAGCTCGTCTGCTGTGGGACTGTTCGCGGAGTTGTCTGGAGATTCAGAAATTTCATCTGACCCCTCTGCGCTGATGGACTGCCCTGACTCGTCCCCTGTGGAACTGTCCGCAGAGTTGTCTGAAGATTCGTCGAAATCAAGAAAATTTAAGCAAAAGGGAATAGGGCCAAAAACATTTCTGCATTCCTCATAGGAGCCGAAAGCCAGAGCAGAGGGTTGAGAGGCGATCGCCATTGTCATTCCCAAAGTCAAAGCCGCACACAATTTTTGAGCATTCTTAATCAACATTATTTCTGACCTCATCAACAATTTTGAACAATTCAATGAAAAAGTAGGATTGACTTCATCGCTCCTTCTATTAATAAGACTGTTTTGGGTGGCAGTTTGTGAACTTTTCTGCCTCAAAATAGAGAAATTTCTTTTTTGAGGAAGGCCACAAGGCCATTTTCCCGTAGGTTGGCTGTTGGAAACCCTAAATCAATGGTGTTGGGTTCCACGAAGGTTCGCACAACCTACAACTCTCACCCTTGTCCTTACTTAAGTAGGGATGTTCCATAGAACTTCCCTACTCATTTGGGTTGTGACAAGGTGGATGTTCAAACAGTTAGGCTTTTGCCTTTTTCCTGCTTCCCAGCATTAAACCGCCCACTGTAATAAAACCTACTATTAGACTAGGCTCTGGGACAGAGGCAGTCTCCGCCCCCCCGATTTCGGTTCCTATCGCTTGAGGAGGAACTGCTGGAGCGGGGCTTGGCTGCTCCATCGTCGCTGCCGCCACAACTGGATCGAAGATGACTCCTTTGCCGTACTCATTCAAAAAGTCATCCAATACCGAGAATTCCATGTCTCCATCGTGGAACAACGAAAACCGATCGTTTGAAACATCCAGCCAAAAATCCTCCCAAGATAAATCAAACCATAAGCGATCCAAATCAATCGCTCCTCCTCCTAGCTCTTCTAATCCCGCAAGCTCAAAGGATAGGACTTCACCACTTCGGGAATCAATTATTCCGTTCTCGTCAAGATCCTCACCCTCAAAGGAAAATACTACATCATTATTAGGATACAAATCATCCCAGGTGATTTCATAAGACACAGGAGCAGCAACAGATTTGAGAGGAGAGGCGATCGCCATTGTCATTCCCAAAGTCAAAGCCGCACACAATTTTTGAGCATTCTTAATCAACATTATTTCTGACCTCATCAACAATTTTGAACAATTCAATGAAAAAGTAGGATTGACTTCATCGCTCCTTCTATTAATAAGACTGTTTTGGGTGGCAGTTTGTGAACTTTTCTCCCTCAAAATAGAGAAAATTTCTTTTTTGAGGAAGGCGACAAGGCCATTTTCCCCGTAGGTGGGGCAAGCCGAAATCAATAGTGTTGGGTTC
>CAYUEH010000329.1:0-6461 GCA_964442465.1 uncultured Laspinema sp.
TAACAAGGAGATAATTCCGTTGCCGCTTTGGAAGAAAAAGGAATGGTTTGATAGGTTGATAGGGGCGATCGCAATTAACCCGGTACTATCAATCCGCCCGATGGTAATTTGGGTAAATCCCGGTTGAAATAGATTCAGTTCGGCGAGGGAGAGGTTGAGGGCATTATTGCTAAATGTTCCGCCAAGTTGAAGATTGCGATCGCTAGAACCTGGGGATAAAAATACCAACCCAGTCCCACTAATTGCCCCGCCAAACTCCATCTCGTTGGCGGTTAGACTCAAATTGCCTGTCCCGGCGTTCAGGGTATTATTAAAGGAAAGACTACCCGTTCCAGCGGAGATTTCAGGGTTGCCTGTTAAGCTAACGGGGCTATTAAAACTGATATTTTGGTTGGTAGTCGTGAGATTATTTCCGAGGATGACGGGTCCGGTTCCGGTTTGTGAAAATAACCCGGCCAGATTCACTAATCCCACAAGGTTGAGGGTTCCGCTATTGTTAATTGCCAGGGTTCCTTCGTCCGTGGTGTTAACGGTATTCAGGGTGATGTCACTGCCGGTGAGATTAATTCCTCCACTCCCGACGTTCAAGTTAGCAGTGTCCAGGATTCCCCCGGCGATCGTCAGTTGAGTTAAGGGAAAAATTCCCCCGACGGGTTCCGTTAATCGCACATTTGCGGTTCCTGCTGTCAGGGTCAGGGGAAACGTGCCATCCACTGTCCCGGTGACGTTAATGGGACCATTGCCAATCTGGGTATCGAGGGTTACCGGGGATGCCAGGGTAGTCGGTGCATTCACGGTTACCCCATTCACTCCCTGGGTGGTAATATTGCCGGTGAGTTGGGCCGTGTTAGTGCTATCAACGGTGAGGGAGGAGGCGGGGGTAATAGTCCCGATCGCCGGTAGAGTGACTGTCCCATTTCCCGAAGTCAGAGTCAAAGGAAAATTCCCATTGACTGCACCTGTTAAGGCGACTGCGCCATTGCCGGTACTACTATCAAGGGTGACGGGTCCGGTTAAGTTAATCCCTCCAGTTCCGGCGATCGCCACGCCATCCGGACCATGGGTGGTAATCGCATCTCCCAGGGTCACAATCCCTCCGGTATTCACACTTAAAGAGGATAAGGGCGTAACATTTCCCACCGCCCCAGTTAAAGCAACGGTTCCGTCGGTGGAAGTCACCATCAGAGGTTGTGCGCCATTTGCCCCCGCTAAGGTAATACCGCCATTGCCCGATTGGATGGTGGTGGGAACCGTTAAGGATAAATTAGCACTAGAAATCGCCCCATTGCCATCCACTCGCCCAATGGTGAGGGCAGTGAATCCCTGAAATGCGTCTAAATCTGCGGCAGTAATATCTAATGTTTCCGCGCCGATTTCTGTGGCATTGCCCAAGGCGACTGGGGTATTCAGGTTAGCAGGTTGCAGGGTCAGCAATCCGCTTCCCGAGACTGTTCCGCCAAAGCTGAGTTCATCCCCGGTTAAAGTGAGGTTGCCTGGGGTAGTAACATTATTTCCATAGACTTGTCCAGTCGCCCCAGTGGTGGTGACATCGCCAGTGAGTTGGGTCGTTCCCCCGGCATTCGTCGTCAGACTCTCAGCATTGATGGGCCCGCCAAACTGGGTAATCCCGGTACTATTCACGGTTAAATCCCCTACTGGGGTGACCCCGCCGATTTCTCCGGTGATGCTAATATTGCCAATTCCTGCATCTAAGGTGAGGGATTGAGTGCCATTCACCAGTCCGGTGAGGGTAATTGCACCATTGCCAGACGTGAGGGTAATGGGATTGCCCAAGGTGACATCTCCCTGAATGGCGATCGGTTGGTTCACCGTGGTGAGGTTAGAATTGAGAGTGGTTGCACCTTGTAAGGTGATTGAAGCGGTACCAACTGCCTCAAGCGGACTATTGACATTAATCGTACCATTGGGCGATCGCACCGTCAAAGGCGCATCAATCGGAGTCTCAAAACTATCCAGAGTCACGGTCCCGCTTCCATCCGCCCGTCCAATCGTAATCGAATCAAAACCCGAATTCAGGGCATCCAGTTCAAGCTGAGTCAAAGTTAAACTGTCGGGTACATCTCCCCCGACAGTAATCGCAATATTGGTATCCGGGGTACTCGGTTGCAGCAGTAAAATTCCCCCGTTGTTACTCTGTCCCGCCCCTTCTATGGGTAACCCTATCTCATCCCCCGTTAACTCAACATTCCCCCCATTGTTGGGTTCAGAACTACTAGAATCTAAAATAGTGCCGATACTGATACTTGTCCCAGCATTTACCACCACATTCCCGCCTGTACCCGCAGTTCCATCCAAGGATTGAGCATTAGATAGAATGGTAAACGTATCCACACTCCCACTCAGTGCCTCTACCAGAATATCCCCACCATTACCCGCATTATTCCCGGGAACACCTGCCGGTACTCTTGTAGAAGAATCCAGGGTTTGAACTGATATATTTCCCGCGTCACCGATCACCGTAATCGGCCCTCCGTTCCCGGTCCCAGAGTCTATAGAAAATGAACTGGTGTCGATTGTGTTTACGGTTATATCCCCTGTCGCAGTTACCGTAACCGCCCCCCCACTACCCGAGGGTCCGTCGGCCTCCAGATTCGTCCCGGAGTAGAGTGTCCCCGCCTCAATACTGCCGTTTGTGGCATTTAAAGTAATTGTACCCCCGTCATTCTGGCCGAAACCGATTCCCGTATCGATATCCCCAACCACTATACTTGCGCCGGAAATGAAAATCGGTCTCCCTCCTGTCCAGATAAAATTTTGGGGAGTCTGCATCAAAAATGAGCCAGTTCCACTACCATCGGCATCTGCCACAAATCTAATCTCACCCGTTCCCGGTTCAAACCCGAGTTCTGCATCATCCAACGCCTCAATGATAATATCATTCGTTGCCTCTAGGATAATATTGCCATCTCCCTGGAGGGTTTCTAAAAAGTCTTCCGAAATTGTATAGGTTGCTGTTGGGTCGCCATCCTCCGCAAAAATCGCCCCTTCCGGGTCTCCTGGATTGGGATTATTCTCAATTAACTGGGGATCATCCGCTGCCCCCGTGGCACTCACAATGATGATATTTTCGGGATCAAGCAGCAATGTTCCTAAACTACCATTAGGCGCACTTAGATCCACCGACCCCCGAAAAATTAGGGTTTTCTTGCCCGATACTTCTACAAATCCGCCATTTTGGGGTTCATCCGTTGCCTCTGTACCTCCGCGCGCATTGATTGTCCCCAAAAATGTCGTGGTATCATCGGCCCAAATAATCACGCGACCCCCATCTCCCTGGGATAAGGCATCGGCAGCAATCATCGAATCCCGACTCACAAAGGTATCCGAGGCATTGGGAATCGGACCTTGACCCTGATACTCACCTCCCACCAAAACCGTACCCCCGCCATTCATGCCAGAAGCGTCTATGTTAGCACCGACAACGGCAACCCGATCGCCTAATACCTGGACTGTCCCCCCCGATTCACCCGTTACGTTAATATTACCGGAGGCAACCGCATCCCCAGATTCCACCGGAACCTGAGAGTGAGACCCCGTGAGAGCAATTGTACCATCGGGATTCACCTGCACCTGATTAGCATGGTTCGCCCCACTTCCCGTTAGCAGTTCTGGCAAACTCAGGGGGGTGAGTTGGGAGGTGAGAGAACTATCAGGAGAGGGAGTCACTTCCAAACTCAGCAAATGATTGGGTTGAGAAATCCGCACCCGACTCTCTCCCGGAATTGCTGCAACGGTAATATTTCCCCCGGGAGAAGAAAGGGTTCCGCCATTGAGTACAACTCCTCCCAATAGGGTTAAATTCTGCCCCGGATTGAGGGTTAAGTTGCCTAAATTCGCTATCCCTCCCGGTTGATAAATATCAAAGGCAAATTGACTGGGGGTTCCGACTAAATTTGCCCAATTATTTTCTCCCACTGCCTGAAACCAATCAGTCCCAAACCCAATTCCTGTAGCGGTGGTTGCGGTAAATGAAGCGGGGACATTTAAGGAGGCATTGGGACCGAATAAAATCCCTGCTGGATTCATTAAAAACAAGTTAGACTGACTGCCGGTGATTTGAATGAGTCCATTAATAATGGAAGCATCTCCCCCGGTGACTCGTCCGAGGATATTTTGAATTTCTGGAGAGGATAAAAAGTTGGCAACTTGACCGGCATCTAGGCCAAATTTATCAAAACTGTGGAATAAATTAAGGCGATCGCCTGACAGGGTTCCCCCCGTAATATTAAACTGATTTCCCTCGGAATTAACCTGAGTATTGGTTCCATCGGCAGCAGGGGCGATGGGTTGTGCAAAACTCGCGGTTGCAGTCAACACTGATGAGAGCACCAGTGCGATCGGCATCATGCTGAATTTGTTCATTTTATAGCCCTGTAGTCATCACCCGAACCGAAATAAAGTGGCGATCGCAACTGGGGACCCTTTCCCGTTTCCAGGCATCTCGGACTCCCTCCGAGTTCAGTCAAACATCCAGCGATCGGACCCTAACTGCTCCCTTTAACTATGGATCCTCGGAGTTGTCCCATCCCCGAAAAATTACGAATTTAATAATAAAAAATTTTATCCCTTTTTCTTTTTTTTGTCAAGAGAAAAATCAGGCTGTTGGTCTTTCCTCTATTCTATAGCGCGTCTAAATCATTTTGGCATAGAGATAGCGAGCAAGATGCAAAAAAGCCTACGGCATAGCTGGTGCTTACCGCACTCCAACGCTTTCGGGGGTAAATCCAGTATCAAATTCATTTAGGGTCGTTATATAGGAAACTCTAAACCCTCCAGTCAGGACTTAAGCAGATTTTGAGAATCCACCCTAAATGTAGAGGCGATGCGCTTGCTTGCCTCTACATTTAGGGCTTAATGTTAAAGATGGCGTTAGTCCTCAATTCCAAGTTGGTAATGATCTGAGGAAGGACAGTGCCGTGACTGTTTTCACCCCCTAAATTCCGACTTTTCACTGTTACCAAGGACTGCCAATCATCGTAAACGCGGCCCAATAAAAGGGATGAGACAAATCCTTGTCTGAAATGATGGCTAACAGGGATTCCGGTAGAGGAATTTCTCCCGAGGAATTATATAACACTCCATTCTCTATTTTTATCTGACCTTGAATCATCGCAATCTGGGTTTGGCGGAGAGCTTCGGCTTTAATTGGGGCTTGGTTTAATTGACGATAAAAATCGGACATTAACCCAAAGGTCCCCTCATCAGATACATACCATAAACTCGCTAAAGCTGTTTTAACTCCCGCTTGTAGTGCGAACCCGGCAAATCCTAATTCTGCTTGTTCATCTCCCACCGCAGTGCGGCAAGCGGATAAAGTCAGCAATTCTAAAGGAGGGGTATTAAATCCGAGTTCTCGAATGTCATTGAGTTGGAGTTGGCGGTCCCAGAGTTGAATATAAGAATGACTCATATCTCCTGATTGAAATTCCCCATGAGTGGCTAGATGGACAATCGAATAGTGGTGACTGTTGCGTTGGGTTTTGATATTTTCTAGGGTAAAGGATTCGTTGAGAAAAGATTTTCCTATAGCCCCTTGTTGGGTAATAGTTTCTATCTCGGCTGGAACCGCAGGTAAGGGTGCTAATTCAGTGAAATTTGATGCTCCCATTGCTAAAATTTCCCGATTTTTAATATCTACATATCGGGTATCAGCTAAACTTAAAGAAGGCATCAGACCCACACTATATTTTTCTACCAGATATTGGCTGCCATCATGTAAAGCTGCCACCGGAAGGGTTCGCAATCCGGTATCCATGATAAAGGCCAAATTTTGGATATTCCGGGCTTTTAACTCAGCTTCAATGGGGTCAATGATCCAGGCGTGAAGCTGTTGGGCCGGTTTTAAATACCGATTACGGATGCCTAAATGGGCTGTTATTTGACTCCGAAAGTCGGTGACAGTTTTTTGAACTTGGACCCGATTGGTGTTAGAAACTCGCTGATAAATGGGGTTTTCATTCGGGGTAATGACGAGGAGTTCGAGTTGGTCCTGGTCGCGATCGCCATCTAAGCTCAAGGGGGCAAAGCGCACATAAACTAAGGCCGGTTTTACTCCGGTTTCTGCTTCGATTTTTCGCAGGATCTCTTGTGCTTCTGCTAAGGACGCATTGCTGGTCGGCGCAATTCCTGTATATTGACTAAAGGTCTGGTTAAATTCGGCTTCGATCGCCTCTAATCCTGGATCAAGAATTGGGTTAGAAGACAATTCCCAGGATGTACCTGACTGGTTTTCTCTCCCCAAAGGGTTGCGATCGCCTTCTATTGGCGATGGCAGGGGCTTAACCTGTGAGGAAGGCTCAATGGGTGGCTCAATGGGTAGCTCAATGGGTGGCTCAATCGGTGGAATTGGTAGCTCAATGGGTGGCTCAATGGGTGGCTCAATGGGTGGAATTGGTGGCTCAATTGGTAGCTCAATGGGTGGAATTGGTGGCTCAATGGGT
>CAYUEH010000330.1:0-1465 GCA_964442465.1 uncultured Laspinema sp.
TACCGGGATGTTCAGAACCGCAGTGGTTATCGGGACAGATTGCTTGGTGTCGGGGTAACAAAGCCGGGATTCAATTTGAACTGACTCCCTTGGAACAGGCGATCGTCGAAACGAGCTTCAACCATCTGTTAGAAACTGCTGGATTTTATAGCCTGTGGCAGCGCACCCTCTCGGGGAATCTGCGCCGGTTCCTCGGTGAAAAAGTCCCGGAGTATATGGTGCCCTCTAGCTTTGTCTTCCTGGAGAGTTTACCCCTAACCCCGAATGGGAAAGTCAACCGCAAAGCGCTACCGGCACCGCCACGCAATAGCCGGATAGTCGCAGAGGATGCCGAGTTACCCAGTACCCCCACGGAGCAAATTGTGGCTCAAATTTGGGCGCAAGTGCTGAATGTGGAACAGGTTGGGGTGCATGATAACTTTTTGGAGTTGGGGGGAGATTCTCTGCTGGCGACCCAAGTTGTCTCGCGGGTGCGCGAAGCCTTTCACTGTCACTTACCCCTGCGATCGCTGTTTAATGCGCCGACGGTGGCAGAACTGGCGAAACAGTTGGACACCATTCCTCAAGAGGAATTGGGGTGGCTGGGTGAGGCGATCGCCCCGGTCCCTCGCGATCGGCTGTTGCCTGCATCCTTTGCTCAAGCGCAACTGTGGTTTCTGCATCAATGGCAACCTGACTCTGCCATGTACAACGAACCCATTACGGTTTATCTGAGCGGACCAATTGACCTAGAGGCCCTAGAGCGCAGTGTTCACGAAATCATCCGGCGTCACGAAATCCTCAGAACCACATTTCAGGCGGTAGATGGACAGCCGGTGCAAGTGATTCATCCCCCTCTAAAACTGCCCCTGAGTGTGATTAACTTACAAGAACTCTCGGAGTGGCAACGGGAGGAGAAAGCGATACAAATCGCAACGGCACAAGCTCGTGAACCCTTTGACTTGAGCAACGGTCCCTTGCTGCGAGGGACCGTCATCCAATTGGGGGAAACCGACTACCGATTATTTCTCACCCTGCATCACATTATTATTGATGCGGTTTCTCTCTACGAGGTGTTTTTACCGGAACTGGCGGCACTCTACCCCGCGTTTTCCCGTGGGAAACCCTCTCCTTTGAACGAATTAAGTCTGCAATATGCTGACTTTGCCGTTTGGCAACGAGAAGCGCTTCAGGGGGACATCTTGGAGCGACAGATGGCGTACTGGAAACAGCAGCTTACAGATTTGCCAACCCTGCAACTGCCGACGGACCGACCCCATCGCGGATCCGCCACATTCGAGGGGGCGAAACAATATCTGGTGCTGTCGCCATCCCTAACCGAAGCACTAAAGGCCCTGAGTTTAAAGGAAGGGGTAACTTTATTTACCCTGTTGCTGACGGCATTCAAGACCTTGTTGTACCGCTATACCCGGCAGGAGGATATCGGTGTGGGGACCGTTACATCGGGTCGCGATCGCCCCGAAAT
>CAYUEH010000330.1:1565-6460 GCA_964442465.1 uncultured Laspinema sp.
CTGGAAGAACGAGACGACCGAATTTTTGGGTATTGGGAATATAATACGGACTTGTTTGATGGGGGAACGATCGCCCGGGCAGTCGGGCATTTTCAGACCTTACTCGAAGAGATTGTGGCGCATCCAGAACAGCGGATCGCCGAATTATCTTTCCTTCCACCGGAAGAAAGACAGCAGATGAGGGTCTGGAATCAAACTCAGGCTGATTATCCCCGGGAAACCTGTATTCACGAGCTATTCGAGGCGCAAGTCCAGGAGCGTCCGGATGCCGTGGCGGTGGGATTTGAGGCGCAACAACTCACTTATCGGGAACTGAACCAACGGGCGAATCAACTCGCCCATTACCTACAAACCTTCGGTGTAGGACCCGAGGTGCTGGTGGGGATTTGTGTCCACCGTTCTTTAGAACTGGTCATCGGAATTCTGGGGATTTTAAAAGCGGGGGGGGCTTACTTACCGTTAGATCCGGAGTATCCCCAGGACCGTTTGACCTTCATGTTAAAAGATGCGGGAGTCAGGGTGTTGTTAACCGAGGAACAGTTGGTCAGTGTGATGACCCAACACTCGGGAGAGTTAATCTGTCTGGACCGGGATTGGGCAGAAATTGCCCAACAGGGTCAGGAAAATCTCGCGGTTTCGATGAACGCTCATAACTTAGCGTATGTAATTTATACGTCCGGCTCCACAGGTCAACCCAAGGGGGTGGAGATTGCCCATCAATCGTTGTTAAATCTGGTGGTTTGGCATCATCACTGCTTTGGGGTGTTACCCAGCGATCGGGTGACGCTGTTAGCAGGACCAGCATTTGATGCCTCGGTCTGGGAACTCTGGCCTTATTTAACCGCAGGTGCAGGGGTTTATATCTGTCCGGAACCCACGCGGACTTCGGCCCTAGAACTTCGGAACTGGCTGATACAAAGGGGGATTTCGATTACGTTTGTACCGACCCCGTTAGCGGAGAGTCTGTTGTCCTTAGATTGGCCTAGTGATATACCGTTGCGAACGGTACTTACAGGCGGGGAACAACTACATCACTATCCGGCTAAATCTCTGCCGTTTGAGCTGGTCAATAATTATGGGCCGACGGAAAACACTGTCGTTACTACATCCGCTGTGGTGGTGGCAACGGAGCAAGGCCACCGCACACCGCATATTGGACGGGCGATCGCCAATACCCAACTCTACCTCCTGGATGCTCAGATGCAACAGGTCCCGATTGGGGTTGCCGGAGAACTCTATATCGGGGGTGATGGACTGGCACGGGGTTATCTGAACCGTCCCGATTTGACCGCCAGTCGCTTTGTTCCTAACCCATTTGGGGAGCAAGCTGGGGCGCGGTTGTATAAAACCGGCGACCTGGCCCGGTATCTCCCCGATGGCAATATTGAGTTTCTCGGACGCATTGACGATCAAGTTAAAATTCGCGGGTTTCGCATTGAATTGGGAGAAATCGAAGGAACGCTCACCCAACATCCTGATGTTCAAGCGGCAGTGGTGATGGTTCGGGAGGATATCCCTGGTGAGCAGCGGTTGGTTGCTTATGTGGTGTCGGGTTCAGTCCCCGATCGCGTTCCGTACCAAGCAGAATGTTGGGTAGAATTGCCGGGGGATTCTCCGGTGAAATTGTCTACGAACAATATTTCCCGAGGCGGGATTGGGGTAAAGGGACTGCCGCCTTATCAACCGGGTACGCAGGTCCGCCTCCGGTTCGGGTCCTCACATCCCCTGGGTCAAGATTGGGTTGATGCACAAGTGGTCTGGTGTGAGCAAGGTGAGGCGGGACTTGATTTTACCCTCCCCCCCTCAGCGCAAAAGCGACTTGAGGCGCTAGTACAGTCTCTTCTGGACAAGCATGGATTTTCTAAGGTGCTACATCGCACTCTGTCCGGGACGCTGCGCCGCTATCTCCAGGACCGACTTCCCGCTTATATGGTGCCTTCAAGTTTCTTGTTCCTGAATGCGCTGCCTTTAACGCCCAATGGCAAAGTCAATCGCAAGGGACTACCGAAACCGGAGGGGGGACAGCGAGAATCAGAACAGCCTTATTTGCCTCCGCAAAGTGAGATAGAACAGGCGATCGCCGCGATTTGGCAAAAGGTTCTGCACTTAGAGCAAGTGGGAGTTCAGGATAACTTTTTTGACCTGGGTGGACATTCTTTAAGTATGGCGCGGGTTCATAGTCAGTTGGTTGAGGTGCTCAAAACAGAGATTTCAATGGTGGAACTGTTTCAGTATCCAACGATCGCCGCGTTGTCAGAGGGTTTGCGGAACCGGCGATCGGCGCTTGACTCTCAAAGTATGCCGATGAAGGAATCGGAGGATTTACCTCACTCGGGCGATCGGCTCAAGGAGAGTTCCATGACCCGCGCTCAAAAGCAAAAAGCCGCCCTCGAACGTCAAAGAACCCTCAAACAACAGCACAAATCATGAGCTTAAGTTCTGCCTCCCTTTATCCTCTGTAATTTCCCGATTCCTCAAGGGGTAATCATTCTATTTTGCTCCCCTTGAGGATGACTCCCGGTCAGCTTTGGCTCAACTGTCATACTTGTTGTAATCAGTCTCGTTCCACCTAGGGTAACCCGTATGAACTCAACCCATCTCTCGGATCAACCGGATTTAAACCAAACCTTAAAAAGCCAGATGCGGCAATTTTATGAAGGCATCAATCAAGAACTCAATGCTAACGGATTAGGAGAATATTCTCTATTTTTGAACTATGGCTATGCTTCAGATAATAGTCCAGAATATGCTCAAGTTGAAGTTCCCAAACATTCCCTGAAGAAAAATTCGATTAAATTAATTTTAGAAGTTGTCGGGGACTGTGATTTAACCGGGTATGAAGTTTTGGATGTGGGCTGTGGTCGAGGTGGAAATGCTTTGACGATTGAGCAGCAGTTTCCAGTCAAGCAGGTAACAGGAATCGATTTATCTGGCACGGCAATTTCATTTTGTCAAACCCATCTTCATGGGGAAAAGCTCAGGTTTTTAGAAGGGGATGCGGAAAATTTGCCCTTTGCCGATTCTTCTTTTGATGCGGTAGTTAATATTGAATCCTCTCACGCTTACCCCAACATTTACAAATTTTATGCAGGGGTTTCCCGAGTTCTCAAACAGCAGGGTTATTTTTTGTACACCGATGCGCTACCTCATGATGAGATTGAAAGTTATGTTGCGTTCCTCCAAAAATTGGGATTTGAGCTAGAGTTAGAACGGGATATCACCCCCAATGTTTTACTTTCTTTGGATGAAAGTGCCATTCGCTACAAGGAAGCGTTTGAAACGAATCCTGATGGAGTCAATATTGCGAATTTCTTAGCCTTGCCCGGTTCCGATATCTATGAGGCTTTGAAAAAACGGCAAGTTTTGTACAAAATATTTAGGTTTAAGAAAGTCGCCCAAAACTGGGTAGATTTGAGCGAAATTGAAACTACTTTGAACCCCAATGTAATGTCTTTTTTTGATAAACAGGACCAACACCAAGCGTTAGGTGAGCGCGTCCAAAGCCGAGCCAGTCAGCAGAAAAAAGCGTTAAGTCAACAAAAACAACTCAGACAACAACGGAGAAAAATCAATGACTAATCCTCAAGATGAACAAATCATCGATGGCATTGCTATTATTGGGATGGCGGGTCGATTTCCCGGAGCCAATACGATTGATGAATTTTGGCAAAACCTAAAAAATGGGGTAGAATCTATTTCCTTTTTTAGTGAAAAAGACCTCATTGAAGCCGGTATCGATGCGGAACTGGTGCAAGACCCGAACTATGTCAAAGCCAAAGGAATTTTAGAAGATATTCAGGGATTTGATGCGGCATTTTTTGGGTTTAATGCCCGAGAAGCAGAAATCACGGACCCCCAACAGCGGCTATTTTTAGAATGTGCTTGGCAAGGGTTAGAAGAGTCGGGTTATAATCCCGACAACTACAATGGCACGATTGGAGTCTATGGGGGTGTGGGGAAAAATAGTTATTTATTACAGAATTTGATGTCTCGCCCGGACATTCGGGAAAAAGCGGGAGATTATCAAATCATGATTGCGAATGAGAAAGATTTTCTCCCGACTCGGGTCTCTTATAAACTAAATTTAAAAGGCCCATCAGTTACCATTCAAACGGCTTGTTCGACTTCGTTGGTAGCGACAGCGGTTGCTTGTCAAAATTTATTGACGTATCAGTGTGATATGGCGATCGCCGGAGGGGTTTCTATTCCGTTGCCACAACGAGAGGGTTATTTATATCAAGAGGGGATGATTCTCTCGCCTGATGGACATTGCCGTGCTTTTGATGCGGAGGCGAAGGGGACGGTGAGTGGCAGTGGCGTGGGAATTGTGGTGTTAAAACGCTTAGACGAAGCGATCGCAGATGGGGATTATATTCATGCGATCATTCGGGGGTCAGCGATTAATAATGATGGCGCTTTAAAAGTGGGTTATACCGCTCCCAGTGTGGAGGGTCAAGCGGAGGCGATCGCCCAAGCTCAAGCGTTAGCTGAAGTTGACCCCGAAACGATTACTTATATCGAAACCCACGGCACCGGCACTCCCCTGGGTGACCCGATTGAAATTGCTGCACTCACGCAAGTGTTTTCTCTGCAAACGAATCAAAAACACTTCTGTGCGATCGGGTCGGTCAAAACTAATATTGGACATTTAGATGCCGCTTCGGGAATTGTCGGTTTAATCAAAACGGTTCTGGCACTTAAACATCAATTAATCCCGCCCTCTCTTCACTTCCATCAACCCAATCCTCAAATCGATTTTGAGAACAGTCCTTTTTATGTGAATACCACGCTCAAAGAATGGAAAACGAACGGAACTCCCCGACGTGCGGGAGTCAGTTCTTTTGGAATTGGTGGCACGAATGCTCATGTTATTTTAGAAGAAGCGCCGTTGCGGG
>CAYUEH010000331.1:0-2111 GCA_964442465.1 uncultured Laspinema sp.
GATAAAATCGCCACATTTCCTCGGTCTAAAATTGCCCCACTGTCATACAGAGACAACTTTTTACCTCGGAATGAATGATAGGCGATGGATAACGCATTACAGCGAACATCAATATAATCTTTCCCCGCCCACAAGGTTTTTAAATTCCCCTGGGAATCCACCAACTCCTGCCGCAGTGATTCCGCTTTGCGCTCATCAAATCCTGCCGCAGACTTGAGGAAATTTTGGGCTTCCGTATCTGCTAAATTTCTAAACCGTTTCAGATAGATTAATTCTATCTCTTTGAGGCGCTGAACACTCAACCCTTCGGTTTCAAACACCAACGTCACCGGCAGTTCAGAATCCGGTAAGCCAAAAGTGCCAAATCCTTGAGACTTTTTCGCCCCTGCCGCTTGTGCGAGTTCCGCATTCACGGTAGAATCAATAAATTGTTTGGCGGTATAGGTTTCACCGCGACTGGTGAGAATACTGGTCAAATTAGAACCGGATTTAACCACCGAGGCGATTTTAACCTCACTGAGAATCGCCACCCCGGCTTCTTGGAGCATCTCCCTCAAAGCCCGATCGCCCTTTTCAGGGTCAAGAGCAATTTGCACCACCCCCGCCCGTTTTAAAAACTCCTGATACAGGGCAGAAGGCGCACCAAATGTATCCAGATTCAGGGAGGTTTGTAGCTGCCGACTAATTTGAGTGCGATCGAGATAAGATAATTTCCCACGAATCAAATGACCGCCAATGCCTTCTCCAGCATTTGCCTTAGACATTAACAGCATCTTGGGATATTTCTTCGTCTGACGGCGATACTCTCTCGCTGCCGCTACCATCGCCAAAACCCCGGGTACTTCATCCCCAAATCCGATGATATCGTAATACCGTTCTGCTGTATTCAAATTCATAATTAATGTTTGCGATCGCCCAGTATTTGGTAAACGCCGGTACTACCCGACAGATATTATTCACTATACCTTTGCTAACACTGTTCATCCGGAGACACCGAACCCGAAGAAAGCACACCCAAAATGTAGGGGCGATTCGAGAATCGCCCCCACATTTCGAGTGTGCTTTGCCAAGATAAATTAGCCCTAAACTTCAGTCGTTCTCTAATGTTCGTAGTAACGACTTCAGTCGTTCTCTTGTCTTTGTTCAACGTCCCGACTTCAATCGTTCTCTTGTCTTTGTTCGTAGTAACGACTTCAGTCGTTATCTCCTCCCCTCCCCAACCCCATCCCCACCCCCCTAAAACTCCACAATCCCAACCCTCATCGTCAATCTGACCCCAAATTTCGTTAAAGTTAAAAGCAGTAACCCCTTTAGGAGATTTCAGGATGTCAGCTCAACTCCTCCTTGTCGATGATGAACCCGGATTACGGGAAGCAGTGCAAGCCTATCTGGAAGATGAAGGATTTTCTGTGCAGGTGGCGAGTAATGCCAATGATGGATGGGATTTGCTGCAACAGCAACATCCCGATTTAGTGATTACGGACTTGATGATGCCTCAAGTCGATGGATTTGAATTTCTCAAACGGATGAGAGAAGACCCCCGGTTTAAAGTGATGCCGGTAATCTTTTTAACCGCCAGAGGGATGACAGGCGATCGCATTCAAGGCTATCAAGCCGGTTGTGATGCCTATCTCTCTAAACCGTTTGACCCCGATGAATTAGTGGCGATCGTCCGCAACCTGTTAGATCGTCGCGCCGCTGCCAGTGGGGAGGGAGAAGCCCCAGATTTAGCCTCCTTAGCGCGGGAAATTGGGGAAATTAAGTCCATGTTATCGGGTCGTCATTCAATCGCCCAAACCCCACCTCCTATCAAAATTGACCTGACCCCTCGCGAACAAAGTGTTTTGGATTTAGTCGCCAAGGGACTGATGAACAAGGAAATCGCCCGCAATCTCGATACCAGTGTTCGCAATGTCGAAAAATATGTCAGCCGGTTGTTTAGCAAAACCGGCACCAACAGCCGAACCGAGTTAGTGCGGTATGCGCTGGAACATGGGTTGACTGAATAGGGAGCGATGGCTCGTTGCCGGTGATTGACTTCAACCCAAGGAATCACCATCGGCGATCGGCAAAAGATTAAGAAAAGTTACATTTCTTTAAAAATTGGTCAT
>CAYUEH010000331.1:2211-6389 GCA_964442465.1 uncultured Laspinema sp.
GATTGGATCACAGACGTAAGAGCAAATTAGAGCCGTGGGTATCGGTGCCACAGGTATGGAATAATCCGTAGGTGGCACCTAACTCATAAACTTTGGCGGTTTGCTTGGGACTGGGTTTCCAGGGGTTGGGGTTTTTGTAGGCATAATAGGTTTCGATGCCATCAATGCCCAAATCGGCGGCTGCGGGAATCAGGTCCTCGGGCGATCGCTTGGCATACCGCGCCGGGTGAGCTAAAACTGCCAATCCTCCGGCAGCTTGAATGGCATGAATCACTTCAGAGGCTTGATAATCGGGGCCCTTAACCACATGACCTTCCAGATAGGGTTGCATCCGAGGATGTTCTGGATTAAAGGCATACCCCAGAATATGAACCTCCGCATCGAGGAGACCCGTATTAATTTCGACCCCAGTCCAGAGTTGGGGGGGTTGAGGCAGTTCAGCAACGGTTCTGTCGGTTTGATATAAATTGGAATGGTCAATCCACCATTCATCCAACCAGCGTTGAGCGGCATAGTAGCCTTTGACACTGTGATGATCCGTGATCGCCAGTCCTTTGAGACCAATAGAGATGGCTTGTTCCATCACTTGTTCCGGGCGTAACTTGCCATCGGAACAGACGGTATGGAGATGAAAATTATAAGCAGTCGGACAACTATCAGGGTCGATCGCCTGAAACACGCGACCTAGGGCCGCTTTGTTCTGTGCGGCGGGCGGCTGAGTTGAAATAGACTGTTGAGAGACTAAGAGCGTCATAACTACCTCATAAATTGGGGAGTGTTCGGGTTGAACATCAACACACCCTGAAAAGGCGAGGGTTGACGGCAAAACGTCACCTTCGGCAGTTCATCTCGATGTCGGCATCTAGGGTCGGCGATCGGAAGGGAAGGGCGATATAGTCCTGAACCCGGAGCACTCGCAACGAACGCTTATGAATTTAGAAGTCGATCTTGACGAGCGCGAGAATTTGCTTTACATATTTTAACAGTCTGAATCGAGTGCTCACCAAAAAATTAAAAAATGATTAAATATGTCAGGGAAAAGCCTGAATTATCAATCGACAATTAAGCACAGACGACAGATGAAAGCGGCAAGATTCAACCCAAATCCCTAGGGTTAGCCCGGTCCAATAGGTATAAATTCCGGGGATAAGAACCCGGGTTTCTGGTCCTAATTTGTGACAAATTGGCCTAATTTTTCTCAAGAAACCGGGGTTATAACCGATGCACATACAGGACTGACGCAATATTTGAGTTGAAGTCCTCAATGTAGGGTTGATTCGCGAATCAACCCTACAGCATCCGGGGTTTATGTGTAAGTTCTGTCCACAAAAATAACCAAGCTAGGGGCTTGGTTATCCAGGGAATATGCTCGGGGAGTCGAGGGACCGGATCCCTATTGAGCCTAAAACGGGACCGAGAAATTGGGAAGAGGGGGGAAACAGAGGCGGCAGTCGGAGGGTGTCTGCCGGTCCCCCACCTGTGGATTGAGCGATCGCTCGTGAACAGAGACCGATGATTCGGGAACCTAGTAATGATTAGCACAGGGAATTACTTCTCCTGAGAGTCAGTATTACGAGATTGCCACGCTTTTTCCAGAAGTGCCGACCACCGCTTTTGGACCTGTTTGGGAGTGCATTTAATCTCTTGGGCGATTTCGGCATCACTGGCCCCAGAGCGCTTTAGTTTTAAAAGTTGCTGCTGTTCTTCCGAGAGTTCTCCGAGGAAATTATCCCACTGCTGCAAGGGCATTCCCAGATTTTGATCCAAGTCGGCACCGAGCCATTGATGGACCAGTTTCCAATGTCCAGAACGAGCAAACTTTTCGACATGATACTTGAACCGTTGTTGCAGGTAATCCCGCTGACGTGCGCTCAGACCGAGGATTTCGTCGATTTCAGGGGCGGCTAAATCTTGCAGTTTCAGGACTAAGTAATCGATACAGTCGGATTGACCTTGAGACTCCAGATATTGAATCAACTCAGCAATCACGCGATCGCGCAACACTGCCTCCGCTGGGTCCACCATCTCAGCAATCATTTTTTCCCGAACCTGCTGCGCCGCATAAGAGCGACTTTGAACCTCAGCATCTTCACCTTTGGGAAACTCGATCGCCTGTTCGATATCCACCAAAGTTTCCGGGGGTTGACCTTGGGCGAACCCTTGAGCACGCAACACAATCAGTTGTTGATTGTAGCGACCCGGGAGGGTAATCCGACGCTTGGCATAATGTTCCGTAAAGGCCATATACTCTGCCAATTCTAACTGAGTCCGAGGGGTGTAGGTTAAGGGCATTTCATGTTCGCGACGGAAGGCACGCAGCACCTCGATATAGAACCCTTGCAAGAAATCTTCGATTAAGGTGTATCGCGCTTGGAAGCTCAGACGAGAGTGGAGATGAGCCACATGACGGTAAACCATCGAGCTGAGTTGAGCATGGAGGTCCACCCGACCTTGACGAGAACCGAGCTTGTAGTAATGGAGAGACTTTTGTAAGCGATGGCGAGCGAGAGTAATCTGCCAGGAGCGAACTTCACCGGAATTTTGAATCCGATTGCTCTTTCTGCAAATCCGTTCTACCTCTTTGGCAATCCGTAGGGCTACGTCTTGGGCGCTTTTCGAGCCGCTTTTGAGCTTTTGGCTGAGTTCATCAAGGATTTGCTCACTCAACTGTTCCGTGTCCATTCCCAGGATCAGGATGGGTTCTTCGGGGGTGTCTCCTGATGGGCTCTCCACTTGAGGAGTGCCTGCGGTTGTATGCGGAGTAGCAGGAACTTGAGCATCGTTTTTCCGGGAATTGGACGAATTGGCTAGTTTAACGTTCATGAGTTTTGCCTCGGGTAACGCACCGGACTAAAGAACCGCAGACATTGGGGGAGAGGAGGAGAGGGTCGCTTGTCGGTTGAGCCTCTTGCTTTGCTCCCTGCGCTGTCTACACTTAGACTGTCCCAAGATTGAGCGAACTTTGGGGGGGAGAAGATCCCTCTTTCTAAACCGGCATACTGCTGTAACGGGACAGGATGCACCACTGTCTGTTCTTTTCCGGTTGCGATCGCCATAAGGCTGAGGTTGTACGGGTGGACAGTCGAGAAAGTGGTTGGTTCCACCCACTCCGCATTGACAACTGGCACATGGGTATCATTTAAAACTTGGATATCAAATCTCCGTGATTTTCTTCGTTGGAAAACGCGGTTCATCCGGATCCAATGGTGAGCAATGTTTACAAGATCACCCCTCGGGATGGTTAGGGGTGGGGGGATATAGGGCCTCTGCTACAAGAGTGAATTGCTTTTAAAAACTGCTTTCTTTGGCTAGAGTTGCGATCGCCACTTCTGCGAAAGGGTTTAGAGCGCCTGTTGTGGGGTGCTAAAAAACCTGCCTGCGATCGCAGACAGGTTCAGAATTCAGGACTTACACAATCTTTAAAGCTAAACCCTAAATGTAGAGGCGATTCGCGAATCGCCAGTCCTAGAAAGCTAACCCCGATCCAAGGCGGCTGTTCAAATCACACTCGCAACCAGTTCAGCCCCTAACCCCTCCCGCACGATCGCCGGTTCGTTGTCGGTTAAATCCAGAATGGTCGAGACTTGATATCCCGGCTCTTCTCCGGTATCAATAATCACATCCACCAACTTTTCCACTTGGTCAAATAACTCCGCCTTACCGATGAAACCGTTGTGTTCCAAATCACCCGGGAAATGCGCCGAAGTGGAAATAATCGGATTTCCCAGTGCTTCGAGTAAATCTAAGCACACCTGATTGTCTGGAACGCGAATCCCCGTGGTTTTCCGTTTGGGGTCCATCACCAGCTTCGGCACCAGCTTCGTTGCCGGAAGCAAAAAGGTGTAAGGTCCCGGAATCAGCCGCTTGATAATGCGATAGGCTGAATCGGTGACAGTGGCGTAGGCCGCAATATTGGATAATGAAGGACACAGAAAGGTTAACGGCTTATCATTCGAGAGTCGCTTGATCTGCCTAACTCGTTCGATCGCCCCTTTCACGGTAATATCACAGCCGATCGCATAAACCGTATCTGTGGGATAGAGCATCACCGCACCGTTTTGCAGTGCCTCCACCACTTCTTCAATTTTGCGAACTTGAGGGGTTTCCGGATGAATTTCGTATAGAGTTGCCATAATCGGTGAATTTGAATGGGAAAATTAACTTGGACTGGATTGCCC
>CAYUEH010000332.1:0-2005 GCA_964442465.1 uncultured Laspinema sp.
GGGGGGGGGAGAGGGGAGCCGAACTTTATGTCAAATTCATTTAGACTCGCTATATATATGATTAGATTGAATTGCGGTTGCTCCGGGGAGTTTTCCGTACCTTGGGGAGTGGAACGGCAGTTAGGGAGCGAGAAGAAAAGGGGTAAATTGCCTTGAGGCTGAGGGGCTGGGGTGTTTTTTTCGGTTGGCAATCGTCAAGAATTCTCAACATTTTTAACTAGCCTTCAATTATAGCATAGAATTACTTTGCCGTAAATTTATAAAAAAAATCTGTATTTAAGCGGGCATCGGAGAAACTGTTATAGAATTTACGAGAGAGCGAAAAGATGACCTCAAAGAGGGGAATATTGGGGGACAGAAGCCAGGGCTGAATTGTCCAAGGAATCAGGCCTCAATGGTGCACTCATCAAAACCAGTGGTCAAAGTGGTCAAAGATTGTGCAGTGCCAGTGGATTCCCCACGATCCACCTTTTTTCGCTCAAGAGAGACCCTTGCCAACTAAGCTAACCCACCCTAGGTTCTATTTGAAATCCCCCTGATAGAGCAATGAAAAAGATGAGGACGATTTGCTAAAGTTGAAGGAGAAACATAAAGTAAAAATAAAAAAGCGATCGCGGTTACTTTTTTAGTGCAGGGAGTTCGGAATAAATTAGGAGAGTGAACAGGTAAACGCACTATGACACACGCAAAAAAAAGAATTGGTATTCTGACCAGTGGTGGAGACTGTCCCGGACTGAACGCCGTAATTAGAGCGGTGGTTAAATGCTCCTCCCGCAAGGGATGGGAAGTCTATGGCATTCCCTACGGCACCGATGGATTCATCGATGTTGCCAACGGAACTCGCCAACCGGAGGATATGAAATTGAACGAGCATGGGTATGATATCCCTGGATTGTTACAGGGTCTTGACGTGCTGCAATTTCTCAGTGGCAGTGTTCTGGGAAGTCTGAGTAAAGGGGATACCGAAAAACCAGAGGTGGCACAACAGATTTTAGAAGGCTATCAACGCTTAGAACTCGATGGCTTAGTGGCGATCGGGGGCGATGGTAGCTTGGACATTATCTATGATTTGGCGGTCAAAGGCAACTGGAATATGATCGGGGTTCCCAAAACCATCGATAACGATGTCCCCTTTACGGAACGTGCAGTCGGATTCCAGACTGCTGTAGATACGGTTACGGAAGCGCTGTACAACCTCACTTTTACTGCGGCGAGTCATGAACGAGTCATGGTAGCGGAAGTGATGGGACGGGATGCGGGACATTTGGCACTCCACGCGGGAATTGCTGGGGGTGCTGATGTGATTTTAATTCCGGAACTGACTCCTGTGTTGGATGAAAAGGCGATCGCCCAAATTTGCGATAAAATTGCCTCCCTGCGTCAGGATAAGCGTAAATTTGCCCTAGTCGTTGCGGCGGAAGGGGTCAAACATGAAGATCGCCGACAGCATCGCAATATCGGCGACTATCTGGCGCAACAAATTAAACTCTACAGTCAGAAACTTTGTTCCCTCGATCGCCCGGAATTTTGCGGGTTAGACGAAATCGACACCCGGGTAACGGTTCTGGGTCACTTACAACGTAGCGGTACCCCATCCTCCTTCGATCGCATCTTAGCCACCGCCTTTGGCATCAAAGCGGTTGAGTTAATCGAACAAGGACATTATAACCGCCTAGTGGTCTGGGAAGGCGGCAAAGTCGAAAGCAAACCCTTAGACTTAGTGATTCAACTCGTCCGACAGTGCCACCAAGAAAAACGCTGCGCCTCCCCGGTTGATCCTGATGGATTCATGGTACAAACCGCACGGGCACTCGGGATTTATGTGGGAGATGCCTCACATTCCCTGGAACACAACAGTAGCAACGTCCCAGGGACTCCAACTGCTGTGAGTTAGACAGTAGAGAAGGGGGGAGATTAGAGTCCTTCTGGTGACTTCTGCCTAAGCTGTCGTCCTCGTTTGTAGTAACGACTTCAGTCGTTGCTCTCGTGTTATGGCATTCGCCAT
>CAYUEH010000332.1:2105-3647 GCA_964442465.1 uncultured Laspinema sp.
GCATTCGCCATAACACGAGCAATCGGAGGGTCTACATCCGGTCTGCTTGGGGCCTAGTGCGATCGCCTGAGATGGGCGTTACTTGGCATTAGCCAAGTAACGCGGTAACGACTGAAGTCGTTACTACGAACATTCGAGGACTGGTGCGATCGCCTGATAAGGGCATTAACTGGGATGAATCTGTCATCCTCGTTTGTAGTAACGACTTCAGTCGTTGCTCTCGTGTTATGGCATTCGCCATAACACGAGCAATCGGAGGGTCTACATCCGGTCTGCTTGGGGCCTGGTGCGATCGCCTAACAGGGGCGTGACTTGGCACCTGCCAAGTCACGCGGTAACGACTGAAGTCGTTACTACGAACAGGGGAAGATCACGACTTCAGTCGGGACGTTGAAAATCTCCCCACTCTTCCCCATCAAACCAGGACAAATGACAAATGACAAATGACAAACAACAAATGACAAATGACAAATGACAAATTATGAAATTTGTAGATGAATATCGCGATGCTACAACGGCTCAAGATTGCGCCCAGGCGATCGCCCGTATAACCACTCGTCCCTGGACGATTATGGAAATTTGTGGGGGTCAAACCCATGCGATCGTCAAATTTGGCATTGATGAACTGTTGCCAGACAACATTACTTTAATTCACGGTCCCGGTTGTCCCGTCTGTGTTACTCCCATTGCCCTCATTGATCAGGCGATCGTAATCGCCTCCCAACCCAACGTTATTTTCTGTTCCTTTGGGGATATGTTGCGCGTTCCTGGCACCGCTCAAGACTTGCTAAGTATTAAAGCAACCGGCGGCGATATTCGCATCGTTTATTCCCCCGTAGATTGCCTGAAAATTGCCCAAGAGAATCCCCACAAACAAGTCGTATTTTTCGGCGTGGGATTTGAAACCACTGCACCAGCAACAGCGATGGCAGTGTATCAGGCAGCGCAACAAAACATCCCGAACTTTTCCATGTTAGTCTCCCATGTGTTAGTGCCTCCAGCAATGGAAGCGATTTTATCGGCACCCCACCGCAAAGTGCAAGGATTTTTAGCGGCGGGTCATGTTTGCACCATTATGGGGTACACCGAATACGAGGCGATCGCCCCCAAATATCAAGTCCCCATCATCGTCACCGGATTTGAACCCGTTGATATTTTACAAGGGATTTATCTGTGCATCAAACAACTGGAATCCGGACAAGCCCAAGTCGAAAATCAATATAGTCGTTCCGTTAGAAAAGAAGGCAACCAACCCGCCCAAAACATCCTCAAAGAAGTCTTTGAAATCGTCCCGAGACAATGGAGAGGCATTGGAGAAATTGCCCAAAGCGGATTAAACTTAAAACCCAAATATGCTCAATTTAACGCAGAAAACCGCTTTGATTTAACCGGAATTCAAAGTGAAGAATCCCCCGACTGTATGAGTGGATTAATCCTGCAAGGGGTTAAGAAACCCCATGACTGTGAAGCCTTTGGCAAACGCTGCACCCCAGAACATCCCCTCGGTGCACCAATGGTTTCATCGGAAGGAGCTTGTGCCGC
>CAYUEH010000332.1:3747-6372 GCA_964442465.1 uncultured Laspinema sp.
ATGCTTAATGGTTCTTTTAGAAATTGAGGATTTTCACAGGTTCATCTGCCTCATATTCTGGCGTTTGAAAGTAGAGACTGTCCTCCAGTTCACACGCACTGATTCCCAACAGTTCTGCTGCCACTCCAATTGACAACTCTTCCGACTCAACGGCCCGATATGCCAACTCGATAAATATCCGAGGTAAACGCTTTTCCAGTGGAATAAATCCCGGGATGCCTTGATGAGAAGACTGGGAATAACCTAAGATTCGGGCTAACCGGAACGATTCGACGTTCTGAAACTGTTCTAATGAACCGCTTAAGCAGCGTTCTTGATGCAATCGTTCCAGTAGGGTTTGGTAGCTAACCCCAAAATAGTGAGCGAGATGGAAGACTTCTGCGGGTTCGGTGACCCGATTCAGGTGACGCGCTTGTAAACGGTCTGCTAATGCTTCCGAAGGAATTAGAAAATAGGCGGCGAAGCAGTTGGCAAAAGTCTCTAGGGGACTGGTATCATTTTTGCGGCAAAGGATAGCGGGCCGATCGCGCTGGTAGAGACTATGGGCGAATAAATGAGCCAGCTTCAAGGAGCGATCGCCTTCAGGGCAATCTTCATTCAAAGCGGCGATCGCACCTAAGTTGGGATGGATGAAAAATAGTCCCTCCAGAGCATTGGGTTCCTCTCCAAACGGGATCAGAAAAATATGATAATTCCGTTCTTCTAAGAAACGCCGCAAATCGAGTAAGGGAGCAGTTCCCAAATTGTAGTGCGATCGGGCCTTTTGAGCCAAGGCGATCGTCGTCTGTCGTTCAGACAAGCGATCGTCAGGAATCGGCGCAAACGGTGGATGAGGGGGACCCGGAAAAGGAATTGCCATCAGGCTGTATAACTCCTCTAGGTTAGATACCCGTTCAATCAGCCGTCCAATCCCCGCTTTACTGGCAGCCGAAATCGTCTCTGAACCCCAGCGCAGGGCCTCTTCCCATTCACTAGACGCGATTTCTTCCTCAAATAAATGGCGAATGGGAACCCCATACAGCCGCGCCAGACGCTCTACCGTAAAAGCATCCACTCGACGCTTACCACTTTCATACTGGTTGAGAGCCGAGGGCGTTACCTCAATCCCCTGAGCCGCCTCCGTTTGAGTCATCTGTGCGCGTTCCCGTGCTAGTCGCAATTGCTGGCCTAACTTTTCGTAATACATCATCATTTAATATTGCGAATCTGACTCACCTAGAAACGACCAATTCAACCCATGAAAGTTCGATTTGAGAAGCGATCGATTGTTTCAATCGTTGGCACTGCTCGTCTCAATGATTTAAACTAAAAAGACACACTAGGAGGAAAGTTTATGTCTAATCCTACCATTAAAACCCAAATCTGTCTTCCTTCCCATTTACTAGAAGCAACGGATAAAGCTGTGCAACAAGGAAAAGCCAAAAGCCGCGATGAATTTATTATCCAGGCGATTTGTCGGGAATTAGCGGCACTGAAACGAGCAGAAATTGATGCAGAACTTGCAGAAATGGCGCAGGAGCCGGACTATCAAGCGGAAGTCTTACAAATGGAGGCTGAATTTGCTACAGCCTCTTGGGAGGCGTGGCAATTGGCGGAGTCGGAAGCATGAACAGAGGAGAGGTCTATCACCCAAAACCTCTCCCCCGCAGAAACTCCCCGAAAAGATTAAGATTTTTCTCAAAGTCAACCCCCGGCCACTGCATCCGTCTATAATCAGAAAACCCCCTGCGATTCGTCCCCGCAACCACTCCTTCTCCCCCAAAGCGCGAGTATGCACTGCTGCCTAAATCCCAGTTGCCCAAATCCCCATAACCCTGACGGCATCAAATTCTGCCAAAGTTGTGGCAATCCTTTGGTGGTGTTGCGAAGTCATTACTACCCCCGCCAACTCCTCTCCAACGAAGGCGGTTTTGGGAGAACTTATCTCGCCGAAGATATTGACAAATTGCATGAAAACTGCGTTATCAAACAACTCGCCCCCCAAGTCCAAGGAACCAGCGCACTCCAGAAGGCCAAAGAATTATTTGAACAAGAAGCAAGGCAACTGCAAGAACTGGGAGAACATCCGCAAATTCCCACCCTTTATGCCTATTTTGAGCAAGATGGATATTTGTATTTAGTCCAGCAATATATCGAAGGGCAACCCTTGCATAAATGCCAGCCGGGAACCTGGAAAGAAACTCAGGTCAAAGAATTATTAGAGCAATTATTGCCTGTTCTGGAATTCATCCACCAACGGGGTGTAATTCATCGGGATATCAAACCTCCGAATATCATGCGGCGCAAATCTGATGGCAAATATGTGTTAATTGATTTCGGGGCTTCTAAACAATTAAAATCAACGGTGGTGGCAGGGCAAGGAACGCAAATCGGCACGAATGGGTATTCACCCTTTGAGCAAATGAAACGGGGAGAAGCGTATCCTGCCAGTGATTTATATAGTTTGGGGGTGACTTGTTTTTATTTACTAACGGGCCAAGACCCTTTTGTGTTATTTTTGGATGAGGGGTATGGTTGGGTTGATTCTTGGCGAGAAAATTTACCGCAACCGATTAGTGAGCAATTTCAGCAGTTGTTGGACAAGGTACTGCAAAAAGACAGTCAGAACCGCTATCAAAATGCCGG
>CAYUEH010000333.1:0-6361 GCA_964442465.1 uncultured Laspinema sp.
TTGAATTCAAAATTTTTAGGAGAAAGTTATGACAAATTTAGAGACCCTAACCGAGAGCAATTCTAACTCCAATCTGGATAATTCTATGCCGAAAGGAGGAAGACAAAAAGATTTTCCTACAACAATTCAGCAGTATTTTAATGGATTAAATGAAGGGGAGTTTGAAGCAGCCAGTTTGTTATTTGCACCAGATGGGGAACTGCGGCCACCGTTTGAGGAACCTGTGGTGGGACCGGAGGCGATCGCCAGCTATTTAGAAGCGGAAGCTAAGGGAATGAAACTACATCCGCGATCGGAATTTGAGGAATCAGTTGAAGAGGAGAACCGGCATTTTGACATCCGGGGACAGGTGGAGACGGCTGTTTTTAAAGTGAATGTTGCCTGGTTGTTTGTCCTCAATCCAGAGGCAGAAATTCTCAGCGTCCGGGTCAAATTGTTGGCCTCGTTGAAAGAGTTGGTCAACCTGAGACGGTAGGAGATTGGGGAGGATGGGGGAGATGGGGAGGATGGGGGAGATGGGGGAGATGGGGGAGATGGGGAGGATGGGGGAGATGGGGAGGATGGGGGAGATGGGGAGGATGGGGAGAGAGAATCTTTACAATGCTTAGGGTATTCCAACAAATAAATTATTCCAATCCGATTGTTAAGGATCTACTTTACTGTTGTAGCCTGCGTTTGGCGCAGCCTGCGCGACAGCGCATAGGCAGGCTTTGTCCGTATAGCCCCACCCTTGAGGGTGTGGGTTTTGGATATTTTATGTTTTGGAGTTCTTAGACATAGAATGCACCCCTTTTTTAGGGGGAGGGCGAGAGGAGAACGTCGAGGGGCGATCGCCTACAGAGTAGCTATCCGAGAGAATCCTCGGTGCTCGAACGGACGATCGGAACCCCGGAAAAAAATAGAGCGATCGCCGTTCCACTGGTAATCGCTTACACTTTTTGTTCCGACATACTCGCTTCCAACTTCAGACAGTTACGACCATCAATTTGGAGACTGTACTCAACCCGATCCATCAGACGATTCATAATTAACCATCCATAACCGCCATCGGGCATTTGTTCAGGAACTGGGGCCATATAGGTCGATAAATCGTACCCTTTGCCGTAATCCCAAACTTCCAGGGCGATATCCCGTTCCTTGAGTTCCAGACGAACCAGGACCGGGAGATTGGGTTGATCCCGGTGAGCGTGACGCACCACATTAGAATAGGCTTCCGCCAGAACTAAACGTAAGCGATTCGACTGACGGGGCCACTCAATATGATCTCCAAGCTCCATTTCCAGACAGCCCAAAAGCCAGCTTTCAACAATCGTCAAAAACCGCAAGTCGCTTGGGACGTGCAACTCAGTTCTCATTGCTTACAGAACCTCCAGAGAAAGTATAGTTTGGTCATCTTCCTGCTCTTGAGCAATCTCGCGGACGCGAGCTAATAAGTGATTGAGGTCGAGGGGATGATTTTCCTGACCGATCAACTGCCAGAGACCCTCTTGTTCCAACATCGACCCCTTATGGTGTCCAATCGAGGAGTCTGGATTGGTGATGGTGGCCTCCGTGAGACCATCGCTCGTTAGCAGAAAAACTTCCCCTGGATTTAACTCCATGCTCCCAACAGTGCCTCTCCAGACGGGTAAAATTCCCAAAGGAATGCCCCGAGCTTTGAGGAAATTGGGTTCAACGGTTGCTGCATCAGAAGAAGTTAACGTTTGATGAGACCAGACGAGGGGATAGATATGTCCCGCATTCGCATAGGCCAACTCTCGGGTAGAGGGTCGATAACGAGCCACAACCATTGTAATAAAACAGTTATTGCCCATTAGGTCATCGGCCAGAGCGCTGTTGAGGTTCATCATGACCGTTTCGGGTTCTGGCGAAGTTTCTTGCGCCAGTTCACGCCGCATCACCGAAATAGCGCTTGCCATAAACAGCGCAGCGGGGACCCCTTTACCGGACACATCACCGACAGCGACCCAGATATCACCTTGAGCATGAACATAGACCTCAAAGAAATCTCCACCTACAGCGCGAGCGGGATAGCAAGAGGCTTGAACCCGAGCGGTTTCAAATTCCGGCCAACTTTGCCTGAGCAAATTGGTTTGAATTTGACGAGCCACCTCTAATTCCGCCATCATTTGCTGGGCTTGCTCCTCAGTGCGCTGATAGAGCTTGGCTTGAGACAGCGCCAGGGCCGCTTGTTCGGTCACCCCTTCAATCAATTGGATATCTTCAGGAGACCAACTGGTAGCGCTGCCATCTTGATAGACCGACATCACCGCGAGTAGATCCTTTTGGTAGCTCAGGGGGACAACCAAGCGAGTGGAATCCTTGCCCTGATTGTCACCTTGAACTAATTGAGTCTGACGGCTTTCCAGGACCGTGGCAATCAGGGCATCCTCCTCCTCGGGTACATCAATGGAGCCTGTGTCGGGGTTCAGATAGGAAAACGAGTCTGGCGTGAGGAGATCGCCCTCTACAGGTCGCAGAATACAGCGAGTCGCCTCAAAATTTTCGCCAACAGTTTCCACAATCGTCTGCAACATACTGCGGTAGTCCAAAGACTCCCGAATCGCGCTCATCACCGCATTAAATAATGCTTCCCGGCGTAGAGCACGACGGAGGATATTTGTACTTTGCTTAACCACCTTGTAAGTTTCAGACGCTTGCTGAACCACCGCCTTTAATTCTTCAGGGTTCCAAGGTTTGGTGATGTACTTGAATACTTGGCCGGAGTTAATCGCCTCTACCAGGTCCTCTACATCGGTGTAGCCAGTCAGTAGAATCCGAATCGTATCGGGAAACCGTTCTACCGTTTTACTGAGAAATTCTGTGCCGTTCATTTCTGGCATTCGCTGGTCTGAAATAATCACGGCCATTTCGCCGCTTTCATCCAGCGCCTCCAGAGCTTTAAACGCACTATCTGCTCGATAAACGTCAAAGTCCCGCCGAAACGTCCGGTATAGCAAGTCTAGGTTGTCGATTTCATCATCGACCACCATCAGTTTCAGCTTGCTCCCTTTTCCCCGACTCATGCGATACCCCACTTACAGGCTATATGGATTCAGTGTGACTTGCGCCCTTGTACGGCTGTTTTCGACGGGCCGATCTCAATCGGGTGCCTAACGGGTTCAGAACACCACTGGCAAATCACGCTTTGGGTGGGCATTCCTTCTCTATAAAAGTACCCGGCGATCGGCAGGCACTAACGGGCTTTCCTCCGCTCAAATGAGCTTAACATAGAGAGCTGGCTTGTGAGCCGAGTGCAATTGAGTTCGGTCGGGAGCATCTCCTGCAAGGACAGTTGGCCCTCATCCCCCAACCCCTTCTCCCAAAATGGGAGAAGGGGAGCCGGATTCAAAGTCCCTCTCCCCCCCCCTTTCAAAGGGGGGTAGGGGGGATGGAGAGGGATTTAGGGTGAGGGCGACCTTTCAGGAGATGCTCCCGTTCGGTCAATTTGTGAAAGACCGTTAATTGGTTGGGGTAAAGCAGTGGGTCAGTCTTGCTGGCCCCTCCAAACCCCGACTGTCAGTCTTTACCTCGGGGACGTTACATCTCCTAGGTTGGATCCGGCTCAATGCGCTCGAATACTCTCAACTTGGCCGATCGCGATCGCGAGTTGTGGGCAATTTCTGCTTCCCCTGGCGTGATCGGCTTTTTCGTCAGCACCTTCAAAAGCGGTGAATCCCGCATCCGATGCTTGACCAGTCGATCTTCTAAGCTATGAAAGCTAATAATACCGAGCCGTCCCCCCGGATGCAACCACAAGGGAGCCTTTTCTAAAAACGTTTCCAGGGCCGCCAATTCCTCATTCACCGCAATCCGCAAGGCTTGAAACACCCGGGTAGCCGGATGAATTTTCCCATTGCGGTACTTTCCAGGCACCGAAGAGGCAACAGCCGAAGCTAACTGAGTCGTGGTTTCCAACGGACGCCGTTCCACAATTCTGCGCGCAATCCGACGAGAAAACCGTTCCTCCCCGTAGCGATAAAAAATATCCGCCAACGCTACCTCATCCCAATGATTGACAATTTCCTCCGCACTCAAATCCTGCCGTTCATCCATTCTCATATCCAACGGAGCCTCATACCGAAAACTAAACCCCCGTTCCGGGCGGTCTAACTGGGCCGAACTCACCCCCAAATCCGCCACAATCCCATCAAACCGCAGCTCTTGGGGCTGATATTCGGCAAAATTCCCCTGCCAAAATGTTACCGCATCCCCATACTCCGCCAACCGACTCCCTGCTGCATCCAGGGCGAGGCGATCGCGGTCAATCGCCACCAACTGCACCCCTGGGGCCGCCTCCAAAATTAACCGGGAATGACCCCCCCCACCCACCGTTGCATCTAAATAACGCCCCCCAGGACGAATCGCCAACCCCTCCACCACTTCCTGACTCAACACCGACAAATGGACAAACTCTGCCATTGCCTCGGGATTTACACTCACTCCCTGATTTACCACGGACCCAATCTCCCTATAATGATGAAAGCAATCAAACAAAAAGAAACAATTGGCAAGCGAACTGCCTTACCCCGTCCTGATTTTAGATTGTAGAAAATCCTTGGCGGGCGGGTAGGGCAGACCAAATCTGTCTCAACAGGAGCACCCTGAATTTATGGCACCACCAACCCGGATAGAAACCAGAACCGATCCCATGATTCTCAGCATGGGACCGCACCATCCCTCCATGCACGGGGTCCTGCGCCTAATCGTCACCCTTGACGGCGAGGATGTCGTCGATTGCGAGCCAGTCTTGGGCTACCTGCACAGAGGCATGGAAAAAATTGCCGAAAACCGCACCAACATCATGTACGTTCCCTACGTTAGTCGCTGGGACTACGCTGAGGGAATGTTCAACGAAGCGGTAACCGTCAATGCACCGGAGAAACTCGCGGACATTGAAGTGCCCCGACGTGCCAGCTACCTGCGGGTAATCATGCTGGAACTGAACCGACTCGCCAACCACCTACTCTGGTTGGGACCCTTCCTCGCCGATGTCGGAGCACTGAGTCCATTCTTCTACATTTTCCGCGATCGGGAAATGATTTATGACCTCTGGGAAGCCGCCACCGGGCAACGCATGGTCAATAATAACTACTTCCGCATCGGTGGCGTAGCTGCCGACATCCCCTACGGTTGGGTGGATAAATGCGAAGACTTTTGCGACTACTTCGATCCCGTCATTGACGAATACGAACGCCTAATCACCAACAACCCCATCTTCCGCCGTCGGATTCAAAACCTCGGCGTCATCTCCCGGGAAGAAGCCATCAACTGGGGTCTCTCCGGTCCCGTCTTGAGAGCATCCGGCGTCAAGTGGGACTTGAGAAAAGTTGACCATTACGAATGTTATGACGACTTTGATTGGGACGTTTGCTGGGCCACTGAAGGGGACTGTTTAGCCCGATATATCGTCCGCATGGCCGAAATGCGCGAATCCGTCAAAATCCTCCGCCAAGCCTTGAAAGGTCTACCTGGTGGACCTTACGAGAACCTAGAAGCCAAACGGATGATGGAAGGACCCAAGTCCGA
Source organism: uncultured Laspinema sp. (assembly GCA_964442465.1). Taxonomy (GTDB): domain Bacteria; phylum Cyanobacteriota; class Cyanobacteriia; order Cyanobacteriales; family Laspinemataceae; genus Laspinema. The sequence goes on from CAYUEH010000333.1 coordinate 5,530, forward strand.
ATGGAACGGATTCGACTATCAATTCATCGCCAAAAAGATTGCCCCCACCTTTAAAATTCCCGCAGGAGAACATTATTTCCGCGTGGAAAGTGGCAAAGGAGAATTGGGAATTTATCTGATTGGGAATGATAATGTCTTCCCCTGGCGCTGGAAAATCCGCGCCGCTGACTTCAATAATTTGCAAGTCTTGTCCTCTATTTTACGCGGTAACAAAGTCGCGGATATTGTGGCAATTCTCGGCAGTATTGACGTGATTATGGGTTCCGTTGACCGATAATTAAAAGCCCGCCTGTAGGGGCGATTCGCGAATCGCCCCTACATTAAACCTCGTGTCATGGCTCTGCCGTGACACGCATTATTTGCGGCTCTGCCGCCTAATTACGGTAGGGAAACCAATACCCACCCTAATACTAGACAGCTTGCAAAATAACGGGGAGATCCCCCCAACCCCCCTTAAGAAGGGGGGCTTTAAACCTCGTGTCATGGCTCTGCCGTGACAGGTATTATCTGCGGCTTAAACGCCTGATTGCGGTAGGGTTAGACTTCTTACAAAATTCTCTAAAGCCCCCCTTCTTAAGGGGGGTTGGGGGGATCTCTTCGTTATTTTGCAACAGGTCTAATCCCCACCCTACTCTTAAATCCTAACTTAAAATGTCCAACATATTAACCCAAATCATCCAAGAAAAAATCCAACAGAACCCCCAACGGCAAATCACCTTTGCCGACTATATGGAACTAGCACTCTACCATCCCGAATATGGATATTACGCTGCCAACGTCGGAAAAATTGGCGCACAGGGAGACTTTATGACCTCCCCCCACTTAGGTGCAG
>CAYUEH010000334.1:0-3141 GCA_964442465.1 uncultured Laspinema sp.
ATAAATCATCCCAATCTGATAATAGACCTCTTGCAAAATTATAAAAAGCCCCCCTTCTTAAGGGGGGTTGGGGGGATCAATCCGCTATTTTGCAAGAGGTCTAATTAAGTACCCCACAAGACTCTATTTAGCCCGCGCAGGGCTCTGGTGAGCACCGTCGAACCACGGGCTGAGTCCTGTGAGCCTCCACCATGCAAGGGTGAGGGTTTTTTCTCAAAACCCCCGAAGATTTAGAACCCTCGGGGGTTGTTGAGTTTAAAGACTTTCAACATATTCTAATAAATCCGCCATATCTTGAGGATTCGGTTGAAATTGAGGCATTGGCGGCGTTTTCCCCCCCGTCACCTGATGAATAATACCCACGGGGGATTTCCGTTGAGAAACGCCCGTTAAACTGGGTCCCACCTGCCGTCCATTCTGGATGCCATGACAACCCGCACAGTTCATTTGGAAGATGGCATGACCCCGAATTGAATCTCCATCAAGGTTTAAGACGGTTTTCACATAAGGATCCGAGACTTGTAATTGTAGGGCGAGAATAATCCCGAGGATAATACCCACCAGAATAAAGACGATGACTGCGCTTCGCGCACCAAAGGCGATCGCCCCACTTGTGACGGGACAAGGTTCTACTGCTTCAGGTTTGGCGAGATCGTTAGTCAAGGGTAAGGTGGTTTTCAAGGGATGTACAAATATTGTATGATTTTATAACATAGCTTAACATTTGCGATCAGAATGGGCATTCTACGGCAATTTCTGGGAAACCCCCGTTAGTCGAGGAAATCGCCTGCTCAGGAGATCTCCGCCTCGTCCAATGCCAAGAGTGCCATTTTGGGCGACTGTCTTTAGATGAAAGAATTGCAAGAAACCTTTACATATTAAAATATAACCCTAGTTGCAAAGGAGATTCATAGACGTGGTTGAACCGTTACTGTCTGGCATCGTGTTGGGTTTGATTGTGGTGACTCTAGCTGGTTTGTTTTTCGCCGCTTACCAGCAGTACAAGCGCGGGAACGATTTGGGTTTGTAAACCAGTCGCTGATTCCTGACTAAAACAACAGCGATCGCCGCTTTCGGGTTCAGGACCCAGGAGAGGCGATCGCTGTTTTAATTTGCTGACTCATCGGATAACCCGATGAATGTGATGGTGGTATTGCTGTAACGGCGTTCCCGAAGGATTTCCAGGGTGGGAATCGGGTCCAGGGTCAGGCGATCGCTGCGATGTTCCACCGCAATTTCCCCATCGGGTGCCAGGAGTTGATATTGGGCGATCGCTGCCAACACAGGTTGATAGAGACTGCTGGCATAAGGCGGATCGAAATACATCCGGTCAAATTGGCGACCCTGCAAAGATTTCAACCGCGCCATCACATCACCGCGCAGAATGTCCACCGTTTGATCCGCCTGCTTCACCCGTTGCAAATTTTCCCGAATAATCGCCAAGGCACGAGGGGACTGTTCCATCGCCACAACTTCTAAAGCACCTCGACATAACGCCTCTGCACTCATCGTCCCGGCACCGGCGCATAAATCCAACCAACGACATCCAGCAATATTCCCTTGCCAAACATTAAACACCGCTTCGCGCACCCGTGCCGCAGTCGGTCGAGTTTGCTCACCGGGTAAAGTTTTCAGTAACCGATTACCATAAATTCTAAGGCTCATAATAATTAGGATAGTCGATTCAGGTCCAACCCGAATATCTGGAGGAAAAAGTATGGTAAGAATTTCACAGAACTCGACCGGAGAACCCCTGACAATCACCCCGGAATTAGGCGATGCAGAGGGAACACCCTCCCTTATTTTACCCAATATCCGTTGGCAAACCTACGAAGCACTCTTATTGGACTTGAAAGATAGTGGTGGAGTGAGAGTTGCCTATGACCAAGGAACGTTAGAACTTATGGCTCCATCACAAGAACATGAAAGCTACAGTTTATCTATCCATGATTGTATTGTCGTTTTGGCAGACGAACTCAACCTCAATTTGATGAATTTAGGCTCTACTACCTGGAAAAAAGAAGATATTCAGCGCGGATTAGAACCGGATCAATGCTATTACATTCAAAATGAGCCTCGGGTGAGAAGTCAACTCAAAATTGACCTAACTGTAGACCCGCCTCCAGATTTAGTCCTTGAGGTGGATATTACCAGTGGGTCTCTCAATAAATTTCCCATTTATCAATCCTTGAAAATTCCCGAAATTTGGCGCTACCGGCGCAGAGGTTTGGAAATTTTTGAGTTGCAGGGTGAGGAATACCTACAGCGAGATTTCAGCCCTACATTTTCACCCATTGCCGTTACGACTGCGATTCCCGAATTCATTCAGAAAAGCCGCAGCATGGGACAAATGGCAGCATTACGAACTTTTAGAAATTGGGTGAAAGAACAATTGCAAAATCCGGAATGAAGGAGGAACGATGCTCAAAACTCAAATTGAACTCCCAAGAGAGAAAATCGAGGCATTTTGTCACCAGTGGAAAATCACTGAATTTGCCTTGTTTGGTTCAGTCTTACGAGAGGATTTTCGCCCAGATAGCGATATTGATGTATTGGTTACTTTTGCACCAGATGCTCATTGGAGTTTACTGGATTCTGTCCGCATGGAGCAAGAATTAGAAACCATTTTTGGCCGAGAAGTGGACTGTGTGGATAAGGAGGCGATCGCCCAAAGTCCGAACTGGATTCGACGCAAAGAAATTTTAGGAACAGCGGAGGTGTTTTATGTTGCGGGATAATGCATCACTTTTAGATATCGCTAGATTTTCTCGATTGATTTTAGAATTCACGGACACAATGAGTCAAGATGAATTTAATGCGGATATTAAAACCCAAGCTGCCGTTTTGTATTATCTGACAATCATCGGGGAAGCTGTCAAACGAATCTCAATGGAATTTCGCAGTCAGCATCCGGAAATTGCTTGGAAAGAAATTGCCGGAATGAGAGATAAAGTCACCCATCAATATGACCGGGTAAAGTTAGAGGTAGTTTGGAAGGCAGTCCAATTGGATATTCCTGACTTGATAGAAAAAATCACCCCTTTACTCCCCATAGAGGAGGAGTCAGAGTAAGAACAGGAAGGGATAGCCTATTTGTTAATTCAATTCGTGGGGATTGACAGAAGGCTATCCATTTTATGG
>CAYUEH010000334.1:3241-6358 GCA_964442465.1 uncultured Laspinema sp.
GGATAATTAAAGGTATTGGGAAAAAAATTAGTAATTGTCATCGCTAGATAACTGATGACGCCGATCGCAGGAATTAACCAGAATGTGAATTTAGGTCCCCACAAGTCGGGTTCGCCAGTGATGCCAAAATGTAGGGGAACGGCAGCAGGAAGGTTCTGCCAATAGTAACCCCCGATCGCCAGACTGGCAACCACACCCAGCAAGGCGGTAATTTCCAGGATGATTTCTAAAGGGGAGTAGGCGATCGCCTCTATGACTGGTTGTTGTTGATTGTCTTTCATTTGCGTTTTCTCCAGGCTTTCAAAAAATGATAATTTAATATTTAATGACCATTTTTCCCATAAATATTGGCGCTTTTCTGAGTGAATCCTTTAAAATTGATAGAAATACTCGTTCAGGAACTCAACCGATGAAACTTCCTAGTTCAGGGACCCCCCGCTTGTTGCAAAAGTTACACTGGGTCATGAATCCCGTTGGTTACATGGAATCCAATGTTCGCCGTTATCCCGATCTATTTAAGGCGGAGGTTGTTGGGTTTGGGGATACCCTTGTCTTTGTCTCTCATCCCCAAGCGATTCAATATATTTTAACCCATGATAACAAGCAATTGAGCGTCCCAGGAAAGGTGAATCAAATTGTGGAACCTTTGCTGGGAGAGTATTCGGTTATCATGTTAGAAGGCGATCGCCACCGTCGTCAGCGCCAATTATTGATGCCTCCGTTTCATGGGGATAGAATGCGCTCTTATGGCGAAATGATTCGCGAAATTGCTGCAACAGTCATGAGCCAAGTGCCAACCTCCCAGCCTTTTCTCGCTCGTGCAATGATGTCTGAAATTTCATCCCAAGTGATGCTCAAAACCGTCTTTGGCTTAGATGTTGCCGGAGAAAATTATCATCAAATAAAACATTTAATGACTTCGATGTTAGATGTTTTTAACACTCCGGCTGCTTCCGGTCTATTGTTTTTCAAGCAATTGCAAGTCGATTTAGGCCGATGGAGTCCTTGGGGATATTTTCTCAGGATTCGAGAAAAAATTGATAAATTACTCTATGCAGAAATTGCTAATCGCCGTCAACAGGACTTGAGCGATCGCCTCGATATCCTCTCCCTATTAATGTCGGCGCGGGATGCCGAAGGTGAAGCGATGACCGATAAAGAATTACGGGATGAATTGCTGACCTTACTGTTTGCGGGATACGAAACCACTGCCAGTGCCATGTCTTGGGGTTTATATTGGATTCATGCGCTTCCCGAGGTCAAAAATCGTCTCCGAGAAGAGATTGCCAGTCTCGGGGATAATCCGGCACCGATGGACATTTTTAACCTCCCTTATTTGACCGCAGTCTGCAATGAAGTGTTGAGACTTTATCCCGTGGCGATGTTAACCTTTCCTCGGCGAGTCGAAGAACCGATGGAGTTATTAGGTTACTCACTCAAAGCCGGAACGGATTTAGTTGGTTGTATTTATCTCCTCCATCATCGGGAAGAATTATATCCTGATTCCTATCAATTTAAGCCAGAACGGTTCTTAGAACGGCAATTTTCTCCCTACGAATTTATGCCCTTCGGTGGGGGTAAACGTCGCTGCATTGGTGCTGCATTAGCGGTCTACGAAATGAAGTTAGCCTTAGCCACCATTTTATCGGGTTATGATTTAAAATTGGCAGAAAAAGGTCCAGTAAAACCCCAACGCCGAGGGGTGACATTATCACCGGCAGGGGGAATTAAAATGATTAAGGTTGGCGATCGCACTCCTGCCGAAAGACCCCTCATCGCTGCGGTTAGTTAGCGCAGAGTGGAACACACCTAACTCTTGATCTACAGAGAAACAAGAGGGGGATGGAAACTGAATCCCCCCTTCCTCTCCCTCTGATATAGCCTGATGTTCAGCTATTTGTAATCGTAGAAATCGGGGGATGGAAAATCAGGGAGGACTCGAAACCAGGCGATCGCCTCAGCATGACTCAATACCCAGACTCAAAATTTCTGAAAGCTGTTCTTAAATCATCCTGATGTCAGTTTCAAAAAATGTTCTATACTATACCCTAAATTCTAGACTTCAAGGAGACTCATCATGGACTTTTTTAATAAAATTATCCCCGATGGATTTTTCGACTTCTTACCCGGAGTCGGCAACGATGACCAAGAGGAAACGGAGGCGGCGCGAGATATTGCTACTACAGCGGCCAGATTTATCACCCTGGGACCGACAGGTTTTGTCCTGAGTTCTGTGTTTTCTCGCCTGATTGGAAATGTGGATGTCAATCAAGTGGGGTCGCAATTTCTCAACCGGGTCAATGAATTGATTGAGTCCAATCAAACCGCAGTTAACTCCACTCAGTTCCTCAACTCAGTGGTGGGAGAAATTCGTAATTTTGTGGACAGTAATGAAATTGCTCAGAGGTTTTCTTTAACTCAAATGGCTGATTTTGTCAATACTAATTTAATCGAAAATCCCACGGTTCAGGAAGGGTTTTCTGAACTGATTAATCGAGCGGCTCAAGGCAGTCAATTAGGACGATTTGTGGATGCTGATTCAGCCAGTAACTTAATTGAAATTGCTTTAGAGGATATTAATTGGCCGGGAGGATTACGCGGACTCGAAGGGGACGATCGCATTATTGGCAGCAGTGGTTCCGATGTCGCCAATGGCAACCAAGGAAACGATACCATCTTTGGGGGAGAAGGGGATGATTTTCTCCGGGGTGGCAAAGACAATGATTTGCTTGATGGTGGCATCGGGAATGATGTCCTGAATGGCAATTTAGGGGATGATACCATTCGGGGTGGTACAGGAGATGACTTAATTCGTGGCGGCCAAGGAAATGATGTTTTATATGGCGATGAAGGCCGAGATATTCTGATTGGAGATATGGGGTCAGACTTTCTCTATGGCGGTGCTGATGCCGATGATTTTATCTTACGGGCGGATGTTGCCGGGACCGATGCCGCTACTGCCGATCGCATTTTAGATTTTAATGCCGCCCAAGGCGATCGGATTAAATTAGTCAATGTAGATGATATCTCTAACATTATCCTCGGCGCAGTTGATATTAATACCGACGGCATTGGAGATACCGCCATCATTGATTCCAATAATCGCGTCTTGGGTGT